>NZ_JBFHDW010000228.1:0-4438 GCF_041584535.1 Actibacterium sp.
GCGCCACTGTTGGGGTGTAGCCAAGTGGTAAGGCATCGGTTTTTGGTACCGTGTATCGTAGGTTCGAATCCTACCACCCCAGCCATTCTCTCGATCGCCAATCTGATTGTTGCATCCGGCGCGCCGGACACGACCAACCCGGTTGCCGACCAGTGCGAACTGAATGAAATCCCCTGCGTGACCACCGTCGCGCCGTGGCAACCTTATTTCTTTGGCCGCAACGGGAACCCGGCCGAAGGCTTTGGCTTCACTTACCACTTCTTCTGGGGTCTTGAGGACGTTATCACCAACTTCCTTAACATGTGGGACGACAGCGGCGTTCAATCCAAGAACATTGCAGGTCTTTTCCCCAACGATGCGGATGGCAACGCCTGGGGCGATCCGGAACTGGGCCTGCCCAAGCCGCTGGCCGCGCGGGGCTATAACGTCATCGATCCGGGCCGCTATCAGGTCATGAATAACGATTTCTCAAGCCAGATCGCCGCGTTCAAAAATGCCGGATGCGAGATCGTCACGGGCAACATGATCCCGCCTGACTTTGCGACGTTCTGGAGCCAGGCCGCGCAGCAGAACTTCAACCCCAAGGTCGTGACCATCGGCAAGGCGCTGCTGTTCCCCTCGGTGATTGAATCGCTGGGCGAGCGTGGCGATGGCCTGACCTCGGAAATCTGGTGGACCCCCAGCCACCCGTTCAGCTCGTCACTGACCGGCGAAAGCGCGGCGCAATTGGCCGAGGGCTATACCAAGGCCGCGGGCCGCCCGTGGACGCAACCTTTGGGCTTTGTGCATGCGCTGTTCGAAGTGGCTGCGGATGTGGCACGGCGTTCCGAGGCGCTGGACGATCCTTATGCCAACACCGACGCTCTTGCGGCAACCAATCTTGACACGGTTGTCGGCAACATCGCCTGGAATGGCAGCGACCGGAACCCGGTTAAGAACGTTGTTCGCACGCCGCTGGTGGCAGGTCAGTGGCAGCTGGACAGCGGCGCGCCTGAACTGGTCGTGACCAGCAACAAAGAGGCGCCGAACATTCCGCTTGGCGGCGAGATGAAGCTGATCGGCTAACGGCCGACAGAAACCTTCAACAGGGACGCGGGCGGCGCGATGCTGCCCGCGAGACGCGCGATGAGTCTGCTCGATCTTCAGGATCTGCAGAAGTCCTATGGGGCTTTGGCAGTTACCCAAAACTTTTCCATGACCGTCGAGGAAGGGGACCTTGTAGGTATCCTTGGCCCGAACGGTGCGGGAAAGACGACGCTGTTCAACCAGATCACCGGCACGGTCAAACCCGACCACGGAGAAGTCTGGTTTGATGGCGAACAAGTGACGCATATGGATGCTTCGCAGCGCTGCCAATTGGGTATCGCGCGCAGCTTTCAGGTGCCGCATCCGTTCGTTGGCATGACGGTTTATGAAAACATCCTTGTCGGCGCCACATTTGGCCGATCCAGGTTCGACCCGCGAAAGCTGGCGCTGGATATCATGGATAAAACCGGCATGGGGCCCAAGGCCAACCAATTGGCCGGGTCTTTGACCCTGCTGGACCGAAAGCGGCTTGAGATGGCCCGCGCCCTTGCCGCAGATCCCAAGCTTTTGCTTCTGGATGAGATCGCCGGCGGTTTGACCGACAGCGAGTGTGTCTCGCTTTTGCAGACGATCCGCGATGTGCATGACACCGGCGTCACCATCATCTGGATCGAGCACGTCGTCCACGCGCTGATGTCCGTTGCGAAACGGCTGGTTGTCGTCGACTTCGGGCGCAAGGTCACCGATGGCGACCCGGAAACGGTGATGAAGTCCTCTGAGGTCCGCTCAATCTACATGGGAGAGGACGCGGCATGAGCAAGGCGCTTCTTCAGATTGACGAATTGGAAGTCTTTTACGGGAACGCTCAGGCGATTCAGGGGATTTCCCTGAAGGTCGAGCAGGGCGAGCTGTTGTCGCTGATTGGTTCGAACGGTGCCGGCAAGTCGACCTTGTTCAAGGCGATCTGCGGTATGGTTCAGCCGCGCTCGGGGTCGATATGGCTGAATGGGCACGACACCAAGGGCTTGGCGCCCGCACGGATCACCGAGCGCGGCGTTGCAATGGTGCCCGAAGGGCGGCGGCTGTTTCGGTCGCTGACGGTCGAGGAAAACCTAATTTTGGGGGGATATGTCGGGCGCCCCGGCCCGTGGACCCTGAAAAAGGTTTACGAGGTGTTCCCCATCCTGCAAGAGCGCCGTGGCTATCCTGCGACCAGCCTGTCGGGGGGGCAGCAACAGATGGTGGCCATCGGCCGCGCATTGATGTCCAACCCCGAATTGTTGCTGTTGGATGAGCTGAGCCTGGGTCTTGCGCCGGTGGTCATCAAAGACATTTACGAGCTGTTGCCCAGAATCCTGGGCGAAGGCATGGCGACCATTCTGGTCGAGCAGGACGTCACCCGCGCAATGCGGGTCTGCGATCATCTGGTCTGCATGCTCGAGGGCAAAATCTCACTTTCCGGCCACTCTGATGCGTTCACGCACGAGCAGATTTCGGCCGCCTATTTCGGAACCTGACACATGGAATGGATCAATGTTATCGTTCAGGGCGTGCTGATTGGCGGGCTGTATGCGTTGTTCGCTGCCGGCCTTTCACTGATTTTCGGCGTGATGCGTCTGGTGAATATCGCGCATGGCGATTTCATCGTCGGCGCTGCCTATCTGGCTTTGCTGGTTATCCAGACCCTTGGCATACATCCGTTGTTGACGCTGGCCCTTGTGGTGCCGGTCATGGCGGCGATTGGCTATGTGGTGCAACTGGGGCTTTTGAACCGTGTGCTGGGCGACGATATCCTGCCGCCGCTGATCGTCACCTTCGGCATGTCGATCATCCTGCAAAACGCGCTGCTGACCTTCTTTTCGGCAGACAGCCGCAAATTGAATGCGGGGGTTCTTGAGACCGAAAGCCTTGGTGTTCTGCCGGGTGTCGATGTCGGCTATCTGCCGCTGCTAACCTTTGCCGCCGCTGTCGGCATTATCGCCGGGCTGCAATACCTGTTCTACAAAACCTCGATGGGCCGCGCTTTCCGCGCGACGTCGGACGATGGGGAAATCGCCCAGATCATGGGGCTGGACAACCGCAAGGTCTTTGCCTGGGCCATGGCCTTGTCGATGGCCGTGGTCGCGGTGGCCGGCGTTTTCCTTGCCATTCGGGCGAACTTTGACCCGTTCATGGGCCCAAGCCGCCTGATTTTCGGGTTTGAGGCCGTGATCATCGGCGGGCTGGGCAACCTGTGGGGCACTTTGATCGGTGGCATCATTCTGGGCGTCGCGCAGGGTGTTGGCGCGCAGATTGATCCGGGCTGGCAACTGCTGGCTGGCCACGTTGCCTTTCTTGTCATTCTTGCCGTCAAACCGCGCGGCCTGTTTCCGAGGATCGACTGATGACGCAAGCAACCATTTCCCGTTCGACGCCGACCAGCCGGATTTCCGCAATCATCGCAATCGCCATTCTGGCGGTCATTGCTGCGGCGCCGTGGTGGGCAAGCTCGGCCGATCTGCGGCTGATCACCGAGGTTCTGTTCTATATGGCGCTGGCCAGCATGTGGAACCTTTTGGCGGGGTATGCCGGTCTGATCTCGGTAGGGCAGCACGCCTATGTCGGGCTTGGCGGGTATCTGATGTTTTCGCTGGTGCTATTTGCCGGGCTCAATCCGCTCTACACGATCCCACTGGCGGGGGTAATCGGCGCGGCGGTGTCTGTTCCCGTTGCCTATCTGGTGTTCCGTCTCAAGGGGCCGTATTTCGCCATCGGCACATGGGTCGTCGCCGAGGTGTTCCGGCTGGCGTCGGCTCAGATGTCCTCGGTCGGCGGCGGTTCGGGCTTGTCGATCCCGGTCAGCGTCATGCGCGATCTGGGCAACAAGGCCGAGCGCGAGATGCTGATCTATTTTTCGGCCTTCAGTCTGTGTGTCGGGGCGATCCTGCTGGTCTATCTGCTGTTGCGGTCGCGTGTGGGTCTGGCCCTGACGGCTATTCGCGATAATGAAGTTGCCTCGTCCAGCCTTGGGGTCAAGATCGGCAAGATCAAGCTGCTGGTCTATGTTGCCGCCGCCGGTGTGACCTCGATGATCGGCGCGCTGATCTTTGTGACCAAGTTGCGGATTTCCCCGGACGCCGCGTTCAGCGTCAATGACTGGACGGTGTTCGTGATCTTCATCGTCGTGATCGGAGGCATCGGAACGATCGAAGGCCCGATCCTTGGGACGCTGCTATATTTTCTGCTGCGCGAATTTCTTGCGGATTTGGGCGCGATCTACCTGATGATCCTTGGGGCGCTCGCCATTGGGATCATGCTGACAGCACCGAAAGGCCTGTGGGGATTGCTGGTCAGCAAATGGGACTTCTCGATCTTCCCGGTCGGATCGTCCCGCGGGGGCCGTACGATCCGAGGCCGATCGACACGCCGATCA
>NZ_JBFHDW010000229.1:0-4435 GCF_041584535.1 Actibacterium sp.
AGGAACATGGCGGCACGCTGGTTTTGACCGACGCGCCGATTTTTGACGGAAACGCGCATTGCGGCGCACAGGCGGACATTCGTCTGCCGGTGCTTGAGGTCACGCAGGACGATCTGTCCGGCGCGACCGGAACCGCGGCCGAGTGACAAGGCAAAAGGGTACAAGTATGGGCGACATCCTGATAACCGACGACGAACGCGACATCCGCGAGCTGATCTCGGATATCCTTAAGGACGAAGGGTATACAACGCGCCTTGCGGCCAATTCCGATGAATGCATGCAGGCGATCAACGACGATCCGCCGGCGCTGATGATCCTCGACATCTGGCTGAAAGACAGCCGCATGGACGGGATCGACATTCTGAGCGCCGTCAAGCGCGACAACCCCGATATTCCGATCGTCATCATCTCGGGTCACGGCAATATCGAAATCGCGGTCGCGGCGATCCGTCAGGGTGCCTATGACTTTATCGAAAAGCCGTTCAACATCGACCAGTTGCTGGTGGTGATCCGCCGCGCGATGGAGACCTCGCGCCTGCGCCGCGAAAATCAGGATCTCAAGCGCCGCGATGTGACCTCGTCCGAGATGATCGGTTCAAGTGCGGCGTTCAAGGGGTTGAAATCGCAGCTTGAAAAGGTCACCAAGTCGAACGGCCGCGTGATGCTGACCGGCCCCGCCGGCAGCGGCAAAGAGGTCGCCGCGCGCTATATTCACGCCCATTCCAACCGCGCCAACGCGCCGTTTGTGACGGTCAATTCCGCCTCGATCGAGCCCGAGCGCATGGAAGAGGTGCTGTTTGGCCGCGAAACCCCCGAACGGGGGGTCGAGCCGGGCCTTTTGGAACAGGCGCATGGCGGCGTGTTGTTCTTTGACGAAGTGGCTGACATGCCGCTGGGCACCCAATCGAAAATCCTGCGGGTGCTGGTCGATCAGCAATTCCAGCGCGTCGGCGGCACCGGCAAGGTGCGGGTCGATCTGCGGGTGATCTCGTCCACCAACCGCGACCTGCAGACCGAGATCGATCAGGGCCGCTTTCGGCAGGAATTGTTCCACCGTCTGAACGTGGTGCCGATTGCGGTGCCGGCGCTGGACGAACGGCGCGAGGATATTCCCGAACTGGCCCGGCATTTCATCGCCGAATTCAATCGCGGGCAGGGGCTGCCGCTGCGCCTGCTTGGTGATGAGGCTCAGGCGTTGCTGCAAACCATGGCCTGGCCGGGCAACGTGCGCCAGTTGAAGAACGTGATTGAACGGGTGCTGATCCTTGGCGATGGCGCGGGCCCGATCGAGGCGCGCGAACTGCCGATGCAGGCCGAAGCCCCCGCCGAAGAGGGCCGTCTGGCCCTGTCCGGCGCGCTGGCGACCCTGCCTTTGCGCGAGGCCCGCGAATTGTTCGAACGTGAATATCTGCTGACCCAGATCAACCGCTTTGGCGGCAACATCAGCCGCACCGCAAATTTTGTCGGAATGGAACGCAGCGCCCTGCACCGCAAGCTGAAATCGCTGGGGGTCGTGACCACCAGCAAGGCCGGTGCGCGGGTGGCGCATGTCGAAAACGAGGACGAGGTCGATTGACCGCCCCGTTGCCATCTGACAAGGATAGCCCAAGTTTTGCAGCCGGGGACCGGACATGAAGGTCATCATTTGTGGCGCGGGTCAGGTCGGCTGGCAAATCGCGCGCCATCTTGCCAACGAAAAGAACGACGTCACCGTCGTTGACAATAACGCCGATCTGGTGCGCCGGGCGACGGATTCTCTGGATGTTCAGGGCGTGGCGGGCTTTGCGTCATATCCCGATATTCTGGACCGTGCCGGGGCGCGCGATGCCGATATGATCATCGCCGCGACCTATTCGGACGAGGTCAACATGGTCATCTGTCAGGTGGCCCACTCGATTTTCGCGGTGCCGCGCAAGATCGCGCGGCTGCGGTCGCAAAGTTACCTGACGGCGATTTATTCCGACCTCTATCGCCGCGACCATATGCCGATCGACGTGGTGATCAGTCCGGAACTGGAGGTCGCTCAGGCGGCGCTGCGGCGGCTGGACCTGCCCTCGGCCTTTGACACGGAAAGCTTTCTGGACGGTCAGGCGCAATTGATCGGCATCATGATCGACGCCGATTGTCCGGTGACCAACACGCCGCTACGGCAGTTGACCGATCTGTTCTCGACCCTTCGGGCCACCGTGGTCGGCATTCGCCGCGAAGGCACGTTGTTCGCGCCCGAACCGGGCGACCAGTTGTTCGCCATGGATCAGATCTATGTCATCGCCCATACCGATGACGTGACCCGGACGCTGGAAATCTTCGGCAAATCCACCCGTAAACAAGAGCGCGTCGTCATCATCGGCGGCGGCAACGTCGGGCTGGCGGTGGCGCAGGCGCTGGAACGCCGGGTCAACCGGGTGCGCGCCAAGGTGATCGAAAAAAGCCGTGCCAATGCCGAACGCGCGGCGGATGCGCTGGAGCGGACAATCGTGCTGCATGGCGATGGCATGGACATGAACCTGCTGGCCGAGGCCAGTATCAGCCGCGCCGACGCGGTTCTGGCCGTGACCGATGACGACAAGACCAACCTGCTGGCAGCGGTCCGGGCCAAGGCTGCGGGCTGTCACATGGCGATCAGTCTGGTGAACGATCCGTCGCTGGTGCCGATGATGGGGCCGCTGGATATCGACGCCCATATCAACCCGCGCGCCACCACGGTCAGTTCGATCCTGCGCCACATCCGCCACGGGCGGGTGCGCGGCGTCTATTCCATCGGCGATGCCGAAGGCGAGGTGATCGAGGCGCAGGTTCTGTCGACCTCGCCGATCTCGGGCCGGATGATCCGCGACATCGAATTTCCGCAAGGCGTGCTGGTCGGGGCGCTGAAAAAGGGCAAGAAGGTGATCCGCCCCGAAAGCGGCACCCGTATCGACGAAGGCGACGTGGTGGTTCTGTTCTGCCTTGCCGCCGACGTGCCCGAGGTCGAGCGCCTGTTGCAGGTCTCGATCGACTTTTTCTGATCCGCCCCGATGCGCGTCCTTCTGAACGTTCCACTATTGGTGATCCTCACGGGGCTGGCGGCGGCGGCGATGCTTGTGCCGGCGCTGCATGCGTCTTTGGTTCTGGATCATGCCGTGGCGCGGGCGTTCTTTTATTCTTTCCTGCTGTTCACGGTGCTGAACGCGGTGGTGGCGATTGCCACCTATAACAACCGCTCGCGCAATCTGGCCCGCAGTCACCTGCTGGCCTTGCCCGCGACCTTTGTGCTGTTGCCGCTGATGCTGGCGCTGCCGGTGACGCAGGCGGTGCCGGATACATCGTTCCTGAACGCTTATTTCGAGATGGTCTCCAGCCTGACCACCACCGGCGCCACGCTGTTCGACGATCCGGGGCGGCTGCCGCCATCGGTGCATCTGTGGCGGGCGTTGGTCGGCTGGATGGGCGGGCTGTTCGTCTGGATCACCGCCATCGCCATTCTGGCGCCGATGAATCTGGGCGGGTTCGAGGTTCTGTCCACCGACACCATCGGTCGTGGCGCCAGCCGGGACGAGCTTAGCGTCCGCACCGCCGACCCGCGCGAGCGGCTGATGCGCTATGCGCTGCAATTGCTGCCGGTTTATGCCGGGCTGACGGCGGTGCTGTGGGTGTTGCTGATCCTTGCCGGAGACACCGGGCTGGTCGCGATCAGCCATGCGATGTCGACCATGGCCACCAGCGGCATTTCCCCGGTCGGCGGCCTGAAAGGCGCGCAATCCGGGGTGCCGGGCGAGATGTTCATCTTCGTGTTCTTCATTTTTGCCCTGTCGCGCCAGACCTTCGCCCGCGAGGCCTTTGTGCTGCGGATAAAACGCCTGCGCAACGATCCCGAGTTTCTGGCCGGACTGGTCTGTGTGCTGGTGGTGCCGGCCTTTCTGTTCCTGCGGCACTGGATCGGTGCCTATGATGTGGACGAACAGCAGGATCTGGTCAGCGCCTCGGCGGCGCTGTGGGGGTCGGTGTTTTCGGTCCTGTCGTTCCTGACCACCACCGGCTTTGCCTCGCTGAACTGGGATCAGGCCCATGCGTGGTCGGGCCTGCCGACGCCGGGGCTGGTGCTGTTGGGGCTGGCGCTGATCGGCGGCGGGGTGGCGACCACGGCGGGCGGGGTCAAGCTGTTGCGGGTCTATGCGCTGTATAAGCACGGGATGCGCGAGATGGATAAGCTGGTGCATCCGTCCTCGGTCGGTGGATCGGGGGCGCTGGCGCGGCATATCCGGCGGCAGGGCGCATTCGTGGCGTGGATTTTCTTCATGCTGTTCGCGCTGTCGATTGCCGTGGTCATGTCGGCACTGTCGCTGACCGGGCTGGGGTTCGAGGACAGCACGATCCTGACCGTTGCGGCGTTGGCGACCACCGGGCCTCTGGCCGAAGTCGCGGGCGAAGTGCCGATCTATTATTCAACGCTGGG
>NZ_JBFHDW010000230.1:0-4378 GCF_041584535.1 Actibacterium sp.
CAATTGGAAATTCCGCGAACTGATTGAAATCGGCGCCGCCGTCGGGCTGTTGCTGGGGCTGTTGCTGGGGGCGCTGGCCCTGCGGCGCACGATGATGGTTTCCGAGCGGGCGCATCGGCAGCTGCGCGTGGCCTCGGGTGCGTTCATGGAATTGCTCAGCGAACGCTTTGACGAATGGGGCCTGACCCCGGCCGAGCGCGACGTGGCGCTGTTCGCAATCAAGGGGCTGTCGACGCAGGAAATCGCGGGGTTGCGGCGCACCTCGGAAGGCACGGTCAAGGCCCAGACCAACGCGATCTATCGGAAGGCCGGCGTAACCGGGCGCCCGCAATTGCTAAGCCTGTTCATCGAAGACCTGATGGATGACGCACTGTTGCCGGCGCTGCCTCAAGAGCCGGGCAAGGTCGCGTAACGGCGCAAGACCTCAAGCGGCACCACCTCCAGCGCGCGGATATGGGTCGAGTCCAGATGCACCTGCGGCGCGCATCCCTCATCATGAGCCTGAAGAAACCGGCTGGCGCACAGGCACCAGCGATCGCCCGGTTTCAGCCCGGTGAACCCGTATTCGGGCCGGGGCGTGGACAGGTCATTGCCGAAATATTTCGAATAGGCCAGAAACTCGGCCGTCATCACCACACAGACCGTATGGCTGCCGAAATCATTGGCGCAGGTGTTGCAATGGGCGTCGCGGAAGAACCCGGTCAGCGGGCGCACCGAGCAGGGTTGCAGCGGCTTGCCCAGAACATTGACTGACGGATCCATCTGCATATCGGCCCCCGGTCAGCGAAACTTGTCGGCCAACCGCTGAAGCGGCGAGCGCGTGTCGTCAGTGGCGGGATCGGCGGCCGGGGCAGGCGGCGCTTTTTGCGGGGCTGGCTTGGGCGTCGAGGTGGAGGACCGCGGCGGCGCGGTGCGCAGGGCCACCGCATTCAGGAACCGCGCCGTATCACCCTCGGCCAGGGCCGCCGCCCCGTCGGACAGACCGCGCAGCAGATCGTCCAGCCATTGCTGATCGGCCTTGGCGAAATCCGACAGCACATAGGCCGCGACCCGGTCCTTGTGCCCCGGATGGCCGATGCCCAGCCGCACCCGGTGATAGGCATCGCCGATATGGCCGTGGATCGACCGCAACCCGTTATGCCCGGCATGGCCGCCGCCGGTCTTGACCCGGCATTTGCCCGGCGCAAGGTCCAGCTCGTCATGGAAGACGGTGATGTCATCCGGCGTCAGCTTGTAGAACCGCATCGCCTCGCCTACCGATTGGCCTGAACGGTTCATGAAAGTTTCAGGCTTGAGCAACAGCACCTTTTCGCGGCCCAGGCGGCCTTCGGTGATCTGGCCCTGAAACTTGGCGCGCCACGGGGCAAAGCCATGATCCCCGGCAATCCGGTCCACGGCCATGAAACCGATATTGTGCCGGTTCGCCGCGTATTGTGCCTCGGGATTGCCCAGACCCACGAACAGCCGCATGTTGAAATCTCCTGCCTGTGATCCGGTCGCCGGGCGCCGGAACAGGGACCGTTGTAATGCATTTTTCCGGCCAAGCAAAACACCCGACCAATTGATAGGCGTCGCGGGGTTGCAGCTTGTGCGGAAACCCATCACGCTGCCGATCTATTGGACAGTGCCGCAACGCAGAGCTAATCTGTTTCGGGCGCTTGGAATCACGGCTTTCCATCGCTAGATAGAAGATAAGTATTGAAACCGCAGGCTTTTTTGAAGCGCGACACGAGGAATACGCAAGTGCAACAGTCTCGACAGGCGGGCCAACGCCGCGACGGCCTGGTCGCTAAGATCCAGCAAGGCATGGAATCGCTGAAAGAAAAGGACATCGACGCCGCTTTCAATATTTTCAGCGACGTTCTTGAACAAAATCCCAAGATCGCCATCGCGCATGTCGGTCTTGGCCGGGTGTTCGCCCATGAGGGTGATCACCAGAAAGCGCTGGAGCATTTCGAAGAAGCGCTCAGCATCAACCCCGACTTTGCACCCGCACTTTTACTCAGCGCCCAATCGCGCGAGAAGCTGGGCGAGACCGACGAGGCGCTCGCGCAATATGAAGAAGCCATTCAGATGGACCCAACCGCGGGTCATGCACAACTGCGCCTGAGCCGGCTTCTGGAGAAACAGAAACGCCCCGAGGATGCGATCTCGTATATGCTCGACGCGATCCAGCGTGCGCCGCAGGATACGTCGCTGCGCCTGATGCTGGCGGGTCTTTATGAACGCACCGGCGATTTCGACAAGGCCGAGGCCGAACTGCGCCGCGCTGTCGAGATTTCCCCGAAACAGGGCACGGCGCAATACAAGCTGGGCAAGGCTTTGCTGCGCAAGGAAGACTTTGCCGGGGCCCGTGCGGCCTTGGAAATCGCGGCCGCCAATGGCGCCGACAAGCCCAAGGTCTATTACGCGCTGGGTGCTGCCCATTCGGGTCTGGGCGATTATGCCAAGGCCGCCAGCGCCTTTGACGAGGCCCACCGCCTGAGCCCGCGCATGATCCGCGCCGCGATCGACGCCGCGCATGCCCGGATGAAGCTGGGCAAGCACGACGCCGCCCTGTCGGAACTGCATGCGCTGGCCAAGGGCCGCCGCAACATCGCCTCGGTGCAAAAGGCGATTGCCGACGTTTATTTCGACATGGGTCGCAACAGTGACGCAATCGAATATTACCGTGCCGCTGTGCTGAACCATCATTCGGAAGATGAGCGGCCCGCCGAGCTGACGGCCCTGCTGAACGCCCCGGTCAAGGACGAGGCCGAAACGGCCGCCAAATTCGCAGCCGCCCTGTCGCGGGACGATTTCGTCCGCGAGAATCCCGGCGCCGTCCGCGAGAA
Organism: Actibacterium sp.; assembly: GCF_041584535.1. Taxonomy (GTDB): domain Bacteria; phylum Pseudomonadota; class Alphaproteobacteria; order Rhodobacterales; family Rhodobacteraceae; genus Actibacterium_D. The sequence continues at coordinate 2,835 of NZ_JBFHDW010000230.1, forward strand.
ACTCGGTGCGCGTTTCCGACGCGCACGTGGTTAAGTGTAAACAGAGAGACCTGAAATGCCGCGTAACCTAGTAATGATTATCCTCGACAGCTGTCGTTTTGACAGCTTCAAGCGAGCCAAAGCGGCAAACATGAATGCACTGGGCGAAGTCGAACGCCGCTGGGCCTATGCCTCGTGGACGGCCCCGTCGCATTTCACCTTTCTGTTGGGTCTGGTGCCGCACACCTCGCCGCAGCATGTCTATGCGTCGGAAGTCTATAAAAAGGACTTTTCGACCTGGACCGACCGGCTGGACATTCCCAATCTGGAATTCTCGACCTTCATCCCGCAGCTGTCGCTGCCGAAGATGCTGAAGGATAACGGCTATCGCTGCGTGGCGCGGGTCTCGATGCCGGTGCTGAACCCGTTCACCATGCTCAGCAAGTATTTCGACGACTACAAGCTGATGCGGAACCATTTCGATTTCGCGGGCATGTTGCCGGACATCGAATTTTCCGAGGACCAGCCCAGCTTTTATTTCCTGAACCTTGGTGAAACTCACTATCCCTACATGCTGGATGGCAGCGATCTGCCCCATATTTCGGGCCTGCATGGCGTGGCGAAATCATTGGCCGCGGGCGGCGATGCGGGTGGCCGCCTGAAGGGCAACGAGAAAAGTTTCGAAGATTTGGTCAACGATGATACCATGAGGTCTCTTCACGCCCAACAGGTGCGGTGCGTGGACTATATCGATGAGCTTCTCGAAGGTGTGTACGAAAAGGCGCCACCTGACACTTATTTCATCGTTATGGGCGATCACGGCGACGCATTTGGCGAGGGCGGCTATTTTGGCCATGGGCCTGTGATGCACGAAAAGGTATTTGAGGTTCCATTCATCGAAGGGCTGCGGCCCTGATCCAATTCACGCCATCGCCAGCGGCGAGGCCTTGATTGCGTGATTGTTTTACCGTCGCCGCGGGCAAAGAACGTTCTGGGGACGTGGGGAGTTAAGGGCAAATGACGGATAATGACGAAGGCAAACGGCGTGAAAGACTGGAGGCGTTGCGGCAGAAACGCGGCTCTCGGGTCGAGCCGTTCAGCAAGCCGACAGCATCTGTCGAAAAAGGCGGTGGGGCCAGCGTGCTGCGCGATCGGCTGAAGGCCAAGCGCGCCGGCGGCGGGGCCGGTGCTGGCGACGCGCCGAACCCCGAGCGTCGGGAAAAGCTGCGTGAATTGCTGGCGAACCGCAAAGGCGGGGGCGCGGGTGGCGGCGACGCCAATCCGGAACGCCGCGAAAAGCTGCGCGAGCTGCTGGCCAACCGCAAAGGTGGCGGTGCTGCGGTCGGGGCCGGGGCGGGTGGCGACGCCAATCCGGAACGCCGCGAAAAGCTGCGTGAATTGCTGGCGAACCGCAAAGGCGCGGGTGCTGGTGCTGGTGCCGGGGCCGCAACCGGCGCTGCGCAACCGGAACGCCGCGAAAAGCTGCGTGACCTGCTGGCCAGCCGCAAAGGCGGGGCCGGCGCCGGGGGCGCAACGGGCACGGCCAAACCTGAGCGCCGTGAAAA
>NZ_JBFHDW010000231.1:0-4312 GCF_041584535.1 Actibacterium sp.
ATCTCGGCACCGGTGCCGATGAACAGCACATCCACCTGCCCGACCAGCGCCAGCAGCGGCGCGATATCGTCATAGCCGCCCCAGGGTTTCACCTCGGCCTCGGTGACCAGCAGGCCGCCCTGATAGACGATGCCGCCGACGCGGAAAAAGCCGGGGCCATAGCCGTCGACCGGCTTGGCATTCGAGAAATTCACCTTGTTCAGACGCATCTTCTATCCTCAGTCAAACAGCGGCAGGCCGGTCAGAATGGCCAGACCGATCACACTATAGGCAACCCGGCGATACGCGCGCTCGCGCTTGGGGTGGAACAGCGCCTGCCCGATTGCCACGCTGATAAAATAGGGCACTGACAGCAGAAAGCCCAGCCAGATCGCCTGACTGGTCACCAGCCCCCGGGCGAACAGGTTGGCGACAATGCCGAGATCCAGCACCGACAGGAACAGCATGGTATTGGCGCGGATCGTGGTCACGCTGCCCGGCCCCGACAGGTAGAACAGGATCACCGGCGGGCCGGTCAGCCCGGTCATGTCGCCCAAGGCGCCAGCCGCCGCGCCAATACCGCCCAGGCCCGGCCAGCGCAGCCGGTGACTGTGCCGCCAGCCCGCGATCAGCGCCACCAGCGTCAGCGTCGCCGCCGCCGACAGCGCCCAGCGCACCAGCCCGGCATCGAGCCGCGCCAACAGCATCACGCCCACGGGTGCGGTGGCCAGCGCCGCCAGCGCCAGCACCCCGACCTGCCCGCGGTCGGATTCGCGCCAGGCGCGCGGCACCAGAAGGATCATGCTGACAACGCCGGTGACGTTCAGAACCACGATGGCATCAGCGACCGGAATGAACCGCGCCGCCACCGGCATGAAAATCAACGCCGTGCCAAACCCGGTAAAGCCGCGCACCAGCCCGGCCATCAGAAAGGTCAGCGCCAGCCAGATCAGGCCATCAGATTGCACTGCCGCCGAAAAGGCGTCAGGCATCAATATTGCCGAACTGGGTGCCTGCGGTATCGCCCGAGGGCTTGGACCAGTCGCGCTTGACCCCAAGGAACAGCACGATGTTCTTGGCGACAAAGACCGAACTATAGGTGCCGACGATCACACCCCATGTCATGGCGAACACGAAGCCACGGATCACGTCTCCGCCCAGCACCAGCAGCGAGATCAGCGCGATCAGCGTCGTGCCCGAGGTCATCACGGTCCGCGACAGGGTCTCGTTTACGGCAAGGTTCATCACCTCGCGCAGTTCCATCTTTTTGTATTTGATCAGGTTCTCGCGCAGGCGGTCGAACACCACCACGGTATCGTTGATCGAATAACCGACGATGGTCAGCAGCGCCGCGATGATCGCCAGATCGAACTTGATCTGCAGGGCGGCAAAAATCCCGATCGTCAGCACAACGTCATGCACCAAGGCCGCGACAGCGCCGATGGCGAACTGCCATTCAAAGCGCATCCAGATATAAATCAGAACCGCGCCCATCGCCAAAAGCACCGATTTGATCGCGGATGAGATCAGCTCGCCCGAGACCTTGGGACCGACGCTTTCGACCGAGCTGAACTTGATTGCCGGATCTTTGGCTTTCAGGGCGGCCTCGATCGCGGTGATGGCTTCGGGGGTGATTGCCTCTTGCTCGTCCTGCGCCTGAATACGGATCTGGGCGACGTTCTTGTCATCGCCGAAAGACGGGTCGAAGACTTCGGAAATCGACACATCGCCAAGGTTCAGCGGGCTCAGCGCCGCGCGGTAGGACGCCACATCGACCGACAACGTGCTTTCGGTGCGGATCGTGGTGCCGCCGCGAAAGTCGATGCCGAAATTCAGGCCCAGCACAAAGAACGCAATGACCGACACGATCACCGCAACCACCGACGCGCCGAAGGTCAGCTTGGCGTGGCGGAAGAAATCCCAGTTGGTTTCGGAGGGGACAAGTTTCAGTCGCATGGGTCTCTCCTTAAACCACGATCGTCTTGGGACGGCGGCGTTCCATCCACCATACGATCAGCAGGCGGGTGACGAAAATCGCGGTAAAGACCGAGGTCACGATCCCGACGCCCAGCGTCACCGCAAAGCCCCGCACCGGACCCGAGCCCATGGCGAACAGGATCACGGCGGTGATCAGCGTGGTGATGTTGGCGTCAACGATGGCGCTGAGTGCGCGCTCATAACCCAGATCAATCGCGCGGGCCGGACCTTTGGCGGTGCGCAGTTCCTCGCGGATGCGCTCAAAGATCAGCACATTGGCATCCACCGCCATACCGATGGTCAGCACGATCCCGGCGATCCCCGGCAGGGTCAGCGTAGCGCCGATGGCCGACAGGATGCCGAAAATCAGACCGACGTTGATCAGCAGCGCGATGTCGGCGATCACGCCGAACAGACCGTAACTGGCCACCATGAACACCAGAACCGCGATACCCGCGACCAGACAGGCGATCTTGCCGGCGGCGATACTGTCAGCGCCCAGCTCGGGGCCGATGGTGCGTTCTTCAAGGAAGGTCAGCTTGGCCGGCAGCGCCCCGGCCCGCAGCAGGATGGCCAGATTGGTGGCTTCCTCGACGGTGAAATTGCCCGAGATCTGGCCCGAGCCACCCCGGATCGCCTCGCGGATGACCGGGGCCGAGACCACCTCGTCATCCAGCACGATCCCGAAGGGCGAACCGACGTTTTCAACCGTGTAATCGCCGAACTTGCGGGCGCCCGTGGGGTTGAAGCGGAAATTCACCACCGGCTGGCTGTTCTGGTTGAAACCGGGCTGGGCGTCGTTCAGATCCTCGCCGCTGACGACGGGGGTCTTTTCGACAATGTAATAAGTGCCATCCTCGTCCATCGACGGCAGCAACAGGTTGCGCGGGCCGGGGTTCTGGGTGGCGTCAGTGGTGCGACCGACCACCGGGTGGAAGGTCAGGCGCGCGGTGGTGCCGATCAGCGCTTTCAATTCCGAGGCCGAGCCGATGCCCGGCACCTGAATAAGAATGCGATCGGTGCCTTGCCGCTGGATCGTCGGCTCGCGGGTGCCGACCTCGTCGACGCGGCGGCGGATGATTTCAAGCGATTGCGCGATGGTGCGGTCGTCGGTGGCCTGACGTTCGGCCTCGGACAGGCGGACGATCAGGTCGGCACCGTCACCGGTGACCTCGATATCGTTCTGCCCGACCCCGGTCAGCGACACCACCGGCCGCGCCAGCTTGCGCACGGCGGCCAGCGCATCGGCCATGCCTTCAGGCCGCGAGATCCGCACCCTCAGCTCGTCCGCGGCCCCGGTCTGGCGGCGAATGGTGCCTGCAGTTTCCCGCACGTCGCGCAAGGCGTCGCGCACATCGGGCCACATCCCGTCCAGACGGTCGGCATAGACATCCGCCACCTGAACCTCGGCCAACAGATGCGCACCGCCGCGCAGGTCCAGCCCAAGATTGACCAGACCCGACGGCAGCCATGCCGGCCAAGCCCCTTTGGCAGCCTCCAGAACCGGCGTCGACCCCGACACGTCGATGGTTTTCATCGCGTCGTTATGGCCTTCGACCCGGACATAGAACAGGTTGGGCATGGCATAGGCCAGACCCAACACACAGGCTGCTACGATCAGCAACCGCTTCCAAAGGGGAATTTGCAACATCGGTTTTGCTTAGCCTCAGGCGTTTGCGGCCGGTTCGGTCTTGCTCATGACCTGCGTGATGGTCGAGCGCACGACCCGCACCTTGACGCCTTCGGCCAGTTCGACCTCGACTTCGGTCTCGTCTTTGACCTTGGAGACCTTACCGATCAGGCCACCCGCGGTGACGATCTGATCGCCCCGGCGCAGAGCCTCGACCATGGCCTTGTGTTCTTTGACCTTTTTCTGCTGCGGACGGATCATCAGGAAATACATGATCCCGAAAATCAGCAGCAGCGGCGCGAAGCTGGTAAGAGCACCACCGGCACCCCCGGCGGCCTGTGCAAAAGCAGGCGTAGCAAACATATGGTTATTCCCGTTCCTAGGGGGCATCCTGCCCCATCCAAATTGGCGCGCACCCTAGCCCCGACCCAAGGGGTTGGCAAGGCGATGCGGCCAATGTCCGGCGCGCGGCTCCGGCACAGCAATCAAAGCCCCGTGACCGACAGACCGGATCGGCAGGATCGGGCGGGATCGGCGGGGGTCGATCCGTGGCCAAAGCCACGGCGTTGGGGCTATCTTATGGCTGAATTTTCCCCCAAGCTGCAGCGATTGGTTGAGAGCAGACATTTCAGATGGATCAAAAGATTTTCGAATATCACGACAGCCAGCTTTCGCTGAACATCCCTTTCCCGCAGGGGCTTCAGGTTCTGAGCATGTTGCTGGCCG
>NZ_JBFHDW010000232.1:0-4309 GCF_041584535.1 Actibacterium sp.
CGAGCTGCTGCGCCGCCGCTCGGAACGCTTGCGCGGGATGAGCCCCGGCTAAGCCGGGGCCGCTTGGGGCGCTGCCCCAAACCCCGGAGTATTTGTTCCCGGAAAAGCAGCTTGTCTTTTTCTTGGTAAAAATACTCGAATCCCGCACCAACCGCGGGCGCCTCAGGGCAGGATGGCCAGCCAGCACCAGATGGTCAGCATCGACACTGCCGTGCCGATCAGAACCGAGGACGCGGCGACGCGGCGGCCAGTGGCATACATATTGGCAAACACATAGGTGTTGACCCCCGGCGCCATCGAGGCGGTGATCACCGCCGAGCGCAGTTGCGCCGGGCTGAGCGACAGCCATTGTCCCAACACATAGGCGATCGTCGGGTGCACCAGCAGCGACAGGCTGAGCGCCAGCGCGATGGCTTTCAGGTCGCCCTCGGGGCGATAGCGCACCAGCACCCCACCCAGTCCGAACAGCGCCGCAGGCAGCGCGGCGCGGGTCAACAGGTTCAGCGCATCGTTCATCGGGCCGGGCAGGCTGAGGCCCGAGATATTCAGCGCAAAGCCCAAGGCGATGCCGATCACCATCGCGTTCGAGAACATCGCCCGCAGCACTTTGGTCGCCAGCACTGCCGGGTTCTGGCCGCGATGGCGGATGATCTCCATCGCGGTGATGCCCAGCCCATAGCAGATCGGCGCGTGGATGGTGATGATCATGTAATTCCCGGCCAGCGCCTCGGCGCCGTAGGCGCGTTCGGTGATCGGCAGGCCCAGCAGCAGCGCGTTCGAGAACAGGCCGGTAAAGCCGATGGTCACGCAGTCTTCCCATGGGCGGCCCAGCAACATCCGCGCCCCGATCAGCCCGCCGAAAAACCCGGTCAGCGCGCCGGTATAGAAGCTGGCCATCAGCCGCCAATCGAAATTCTGGCCAAGGTCCAGCGTCGAGATGCCTTTGAACAGCAGGCAGGGGATGGCGATTTTCTGGGTGAACATCATCAGCCCGTCGATGGTGTTCTCGTTGATCAGTTTGCGCCATGTCGCCAGATAGCCAAAGCCCAGCACCAGAAACACCGGGGCGATGACCTGAACCAGCGCCTGCATCAGAGATCGAAGCTAAGCGTCAGGCCGTCGTAGGCGGGGGTGACGTGGTCCGGGGTCTCGGCCGCCACGGTGGCATAGTCCAGATCGATATGCATGTTGGTCAGCACCGCCTGTTCGGGCGCCAGCCGCTGGATCCATTCCAGCGCCTTGTCGAGATGCAGATGCGTCGGGTGCGGCGTGCGGCGCAGCGCGTCAAGGATCAGCGTGTGCAACCCTTCCAGCTTGGGCCAGCTTTCGTCATACATATCCACCACATCGGGCAGATAGGCCACGTCGCCGACCCGGAACCCCAGCGCGTCGATCGTGCCATGGTTTACCCGGAACGGGGTCAGAGTCACCGTGCCGCCCGCGCCGGTGATCTGGACGTCGCCATGGATGGTGTGCATGTCGAGGATCGGCGGATAGGGCGAACCCTCGGGCTGAACGAAGGCATAGCCGAACCGCGAATACAGCGCCTCTTGTGTGGCGCCATCGGCCCAGACCGGCAGGCGGGCGCGCATGTTGAACACGATCTGGCGCAGATCGTCGATGCCGTGCACATGGTCGGCATGGGAATGGGTGAACACCACCGCGTCCAGTTCGCCCACCCCGGCGCGCAGCAGTTGCGCGCGCATGTCGGGGGTGGTGTCGATCAGTACGCGGGTAACGCCGTCTTCATCCTCGCGCTCGACCAGCAGCGAACAGCGGGTGCGGATGTTGCGCGGCTCTTCCGGGTCGCAATCGCCCCAATGTCCGCCCAGACGGGGCACCCCGCCAGACGAGCCGCAGCCCAGAATGGTGAAATGCATCCGGGCCATCAGGTGCTGGCCTCCCACGCGGCGGCCTTCTTGAACAGGCGGTCAAAGTTGGTCTGGGTCTGGGCCGCGAAATCCCGATAGTCCATATCGAACAATTGCGCGCCGACATGGGCGGTGTGGCGGGTATAGGCCGGTTCATTGCGGCGGCCGCGATGCGGCGGCGGCGCCAGATAGGGCGCGTCGGTTTCGACCAGAATGCGGCTGACCGGGGCAGCGGCGAAGATGTCGCGCAACTCGCCCGATTTCGGGAAGGTGGCGATGCCCGACATCGACAGGTAGAACCCCAGATCCAGCGCCGCGCGCGCCAGTTCGGGTGACGATGAGAAGCAATGCAGCACACAGGAAAACGCGCCAGCGTCGTATTCGGCGGCCAGAATTCGCGCCATGTCGTCATCGGCATCGCGGGAATGGATGATCAGCGGCAGGCCGGTCTGACGCGCGGCCTCGATATGGATGCGCAGGCTCTCCTGCTGAACGTCCATGCTTTCAGCGGTGTAGTGGTAATCCAGACCGGTTTCACCGATGCCGACAAACTTCGGGTGCTGGGCCAGATCCAGCAGATCGGCCAAGGTCGCCATCGGTTCTTGCGCGGCGCTCATCGGGTGGGTGGCGGCGGCCCAGAACACCGGGTCGTGCGCCTCGGCGATGGCGCGCACCTGAGGCGCTTGCCGCAGCCGGGTGCAGATCGTGACCATGCGGGAGACACCGGCCTGCACGGCCCGGTCGATCACCGCAGGCAATTCGTCAGCGAAATCGGGAAAGTCCAGATGGCAGTGGCTGTCGGTAATTTCAGGAACGTGCGTCATACATAGGCCTGCCGGGCGGCCAATGTTGCCGCCGTCTGATCAATTCTCAGCACGGTATCAAGGATCAGCGAGGCGGGGTCAAGGTTGACCGCACGAGCATGGCGGGCGCGGGCGCCCAAAGTTTCCGCGGTTTCGGCCCAGGCCCGGGCTGCATAAAGATCAGGCGACAGACGTGCCAGCAGCGCGGCCTCGCCCTTGGCGGCCTCATTGGCGGGTGGGCCCATGACCCCAGCGCGGGCCAGACGCGCCAGAAACAGGTCCAGCAGCGCCAGCATCAGGTCATAGCGCGGGCGCGCGGCCTTGCCTGCGGCGGCCTCGGCGAATTTCAGCGCCCGAGGCCGGTCAAGGCGCGGCAGGGTCGCCATCAGCCCGACCAGCTCGGAATAAAGCTCAAGCCCGCCCAGATTGGTCAGCCGCAAGGCCTCGCCGACCGAGCCACCGGACAATTCCGCCAGCGCCACCGGATCGGGGGTCTCGGCCCCGGCCTGTGCCAGCGCTTGCGCCATCTGATCGGGGTCCAGCGTGCCCAGCCGCAATTCGCGGCAGCGCGAGCGGATCGTCGGCAACAGCTTTGACGGCTGATGCGAGATCAACAGCATCGTCACCCGCGCCGGGGGTTCCTCAAGCTCTTTCAACAGGGCGTTGGCGGCGCTGGTGTTCAGTTCGTCCGCGCTGTCGACGATCACCACGCGGCGGCCGCCATCGGTGGCGGAAAGGGCGAAAAAGCTTTTCAGCTTGCGCACCTGATCGACGCGGATGTCGTTCGACAGGGCATCGCCCTTGTCATTGGGGCCGCGCCGGATCAGGCACAGGCCGGGATCGGACAGCGCCTGAAGGCGTCGGGCGACGGGGTGATCCGGGGCGATATCCAGACTGTTCGGCGGCTCGGGCGCGCCAAAGAGGCCGCCATCGTCGGCGGGGGGCGTGGCCAGCAGAAACCGGGCGATGCGCCATGCCAGCGTCGCCTTGCCGATGCCGCGCGGCCCGGTCAGCAGCCAGCCATGATGCAGCCGTTCGCCGTTATAGGCGTCAAGGAATGCGGTTTCGGCGGCGGATTGGCCGATCAGGCGCGGGGTCTCGCGCGGGTGCGGCGCGCCTTCGACGCGATCGGGATCGGGCAGGTCGCTCATGCCAGCGCCCGTGTCACCAGCGCGCGGATTTCGGCGCTGACGTCCTCGGCGGGGCGGTTGCCGTCGATCACCCGGCAGCGGTCCGGGAATTCCTGTGCGATATCCAGAAACCCGGCGCGGATGCGGCGTTGCATGTCCAGACCGAAATCCTCGAACCGCTCTTCGTCGCCGCCGCGGGATTTGGCGCGTTCCAGCCCGGTGGCCGGGTCCATGTCAAGGATCAGCGTCAGGTCGGGGTCGAGCCCGATCGCCAACGCATGCAGCCTGTCTACCATGACCCGGCGCTCGGGCGCGCCGGCGCCCTGATAAGCGCGGGTCGAGTCGACATAGCGGTCACAGACCACGACCGCGCCGCGCGCCAGCGCCGGGCGAACAGCCCGCTCGACGTGGTCGCGGCGGGCGGCGGTGAACAGCAGCAACTCGGTCTCGGGCGACCAGCGCCCGGGCTCGCCCTCGACCAGCAGGCGGCGGATCTGTTCGGCCC
>NZ_JBFHDW010000233.1:0-4261 GCF_041584535.1 Actibacterium sp.
CCGGTCAGCGCCGACAGCGGCTGGCCGGTCCGGGACATCAACGCCGCCACCATCAGCCACGGGATCATGCCGCTATCGCAGAACATGAAATCGCGGAAATAATGGTGCGCCGACATCTCGCCGCCATAGACCGCCTGATGCTCGCGCATCGCCCGTTTCAGGTTGGCGTGGCCGGTCGGCGCGGCAAAGGCGCGGCCGCCGCCTTGCGCAATCGCCTGCCGGATCGAGAACACCACCCTAGGGTCATGCACGATCGCCGCCCCCGGTTCCCGCGCCAACAGCGCCCGCGCCAACAGGGCGACGACATGTTCGCCATCAATAAAGGCGCCGGTTTCATCGAACAGGAAACAGCGGTCGAAATCGCCGTCAAAGGCAACGCCCAGATCGGCCTTGTGGTGCAGAACGGCCTCGATGGTGGGCGCGCGGTTCTGTGGCAACAGCGGGTTCGGAACGCCGTTCGGAAACCCGGCCTGCGCGTCGTCATGGATCGGGATCAGCCTCAGCGCCGACCCGGCCTGCGCCAGCCGATCCGAAATCGCACCCAAAGCCGCCCCAGCCGCGCCATTGCCGACATTCAGCACCACCGTCAGCGGCGCCAGCAGCATGGGATCGACAAAGGCCACGATCTTGTCGGCATAGGCCGCGCGAGTGCTGACATGCCGGTGCCTGCCCACCCGTGCCGGGGCCGGGAAAACGGCGGTTTCGACCAGATGTTTGATCTTCAGATATTCGCCCTCATGCTCCAGCGGGCGACTGCCGGGGCCGACGAATTTCAGCCCGTTGTCGCTGAGCGGATTATGCGAGGCGGTGATCTCGATCCCGCCGGCGGCGTTCAGGTGGCTGGTGGCGAAATATACCTCTTCGGTGCCGCCCTGACTGATGTCCAGCACCTCGCGCCCGCCCATCCGCAATCCGCCCGCCACGGCGTCGGACAGGGTGGGGCTGCTGTCGCGGTTGTCGCGGCCCAGAACCACCGGCCCCTGCGGCATCACCTGAGCAAAGGCGCGGCCGATACGCGTGCAAATCTCGGGTATCAGGTCGGTCCCGACCCGCCCGCGCACGTCATAGGCTTTGAAACAGGGCAGGTGCATGATCGGATTGCTGCTTTTGGGATCAGGATGCGTCTTTTAAGCCCGGTTTGACCGGCCAAGTCCAGCGCCACGCCATTTCAACGGGTTTCTGCGGCTGCAGAGTCTATTCAACTGGAAACCGGGTTCTGAAATGTATAGATAACCTGCGAAAGATCACGTTGGAGGGGCTGCTTTTGCTCGATCTTACGAATATGCGCGCCACGCTGGCCGAGCATTATGACCTGAAGCCATCGGTGGAAACCGCCGAGGCGCTGGGCGAGATTTACGCCCGGATGGATCGTGTTGTGCCGCTGGCAGACTGGGCGATCTACGCGCCCTATGTCGCTGCGATCAACAAGCTCAAGAAAGAGCGGAACGCGGTTATTCTTGCGCATAACTACATGACGCCCGAGATTTTCCACGGCATTGCCGATTTTGTCGGCGACAGCCTGCAACTGGCGATCAAGGCCACCGAGGTCGAAGAAGACGTGATCGTGCAATGCGGTGTGCATTTCATGGCCGAGACCTCGAAAGTGCTGAACCCCGGCAAGACCGTGCTGATCCCCGACATGCAAGCGGGCTGTTCGCTGGCGGAATCGATCACTGCCGAGGGCGTCGCTGAAATGCGTGCCAAATATCCCGGCGCGCCCGTGGTCAGCTATGTGAACACCACCGCCGAGGTCAAAGCCGCCTCGGATATCTGCTGCACCTCGTCCAACGCCCTGCAAATCGTCGAGGCCATGGACAGCGATGTCGTCATCATGACGCCGGATCAGTATCTGGCGCAGAACGTGGCGAACCAGTCGACCAAGAAGGTCGTCTACTGGCCCGGCTCGTGCATCGTGCATGAACTTTACACCGCCGAGGACCTGCGCGCCTATCGCGAGCTGGACCCCGAGGTGAAAATCATCGCGCACCCCGAATGCACGCCCAGCGTTGTCGCCGAGGCCGATTTCACCGGCTCGACCAGCGGCATCATCAACTGGGTGCATGAACATAAACCGGCCAAGGCAATGCTGGTGACCGAATGTTCGATGGCGTCGAATATCGCTGACGAACTGCCCGAGGTCGAATTCGCCAAGCCGTGCAACATGTGCCCCTACATGAAAAAGATCACGCTGGAGAAGGTGCTGTATTCGCTGCACACGATGACGGCCGAAGTTGTGGTTGATCCGGCTGTGGCCGACAAGGCGCGCCAGTCGGTGCAGCGCATGATCGACCTCAGCCAAAGCCTGTCGAAGTAAGGCGGCGCGATTGGAAAAGGCGCTATCCACTGATCGGATCGTCATTGTCGGTGCCGGGATGGGCGCCCTTTATGCCGCGCTAAAGCTGGCGCCGCGTCCGGTTCTGGTGATCTCGCCCGAGCGCATGGGCGAAGGCGCAAGCTCGGCTTGGGCGCAGGGCGGTGTCGCTGCCGCGATGGATGCCACTGACAGTCCGGGCCGCCATGCCGCTGATACGGTTCTGGCTGGGGCGGGCACGGTGAATGCCGATGTGGCCGATCAGGTCACGCGCGACGCCAAGGACTATATTCTTGATCTGACCGAAATGGGCACGCCGTTCGACCGCGATGCGCAGGGCAATTACGTGCTCAGCCGCGAGGCCGCGCACAGCCTTGCCCGCGTGGTGCGGGTGCAGGGCGATCAGGCCGGGCGCCAGATCATGGAGGCGCTGATCGTCGCCGTGCGCAAGACACCGTCAGTGCAGGTGATGGAAGGCGTGATGGCCGCCGGGCTTGAGGTCAAGGATGGCACCGTCACCGGCGTCTGGGTCGAGACCTCGGCGCAGGACCGCTCAAAGCCGGTTCTGCTGCGGGGCGCGGCCTATCTGCTGGCCGGGGGTGGCTCGGGCGGGCTGTTCGCACTGACCACCAACCCGCCGCGCATTCGCGGTCAGGTGATCGGCATGGCTGCCCGCGCCGGGGCTCGCATTGCTGACGCTGAATTCGTCCAGTTCCACCCGACCGCGATTGACGCCGGCGAAGACCCGGCGCCGCTGGCGACCGAGGCGCTGCGCGGCGAGGGGGCAATCCTGATCAACAACAAGGGCGAACGCTTTATGGACGGCGTGCACCCGGACAAGGAACTGGCGCCACGCGACATCGTCGCCCGCGCGATCTTTGCCCAGACCCAAGCCGGGAACCGGCCGATGCTGGATACCCGCGCGGCGCTGGGCGACAAGGTCAAAACCCAATTTCTGGCGGTGGCTGACGCCTGCGCCCGCGCCGGGATCGACCCGGCCACCCAACCGATCCCGGTCGCTGCGGCGGCGCATTACCACATGGGCGGCATCGACACCGCGCAGGACGGCCGCGCCAGTCTGGGCAATCTCTGGGTCTGCGGCGAGGCCAGCTCGACCGGGCTGCATGGTGCCAATCGTCTGGCCTCGAATGGCCTGCTTGAGGCGCTGGTCTTTGCCCGCGCCTGTGCCGATGGAATTTCTGCGGCGCTGGGTGACAGCCTGCCGGCGCAAGCCCCCGAAGTCGTCATCAGCTTTCCGCCCGGCGGGTCCAGCCCCGCGCCTCGGGCGGTTGCGGCACTGCGCCGGACGATGACCGACAATGTCGGCGTGGTGCGCAATGCCGAAGGGCTGAAAACCGCGCTGCGCACCATTGCCGAGCTTGAGGCCGATCAGGCCCATTGCCCCGATTTTCTGAACATGACCGCCACCGCCACGCTGATCGCCGCCTCGGCGCTCAAACGGCGCGAAAGCCGTGGCGGTCACTATCGCGACGATTTCCCCGATGCCGATCCGGCTCAGGCCAGCCGCAGCCGCATGTTGCTGTCCGAGGCCATGGAAATCCGCGCCGCCGTCTGTAAGGAGCCCGCATGACCATTCGCTATGCCACCGTCCCCGATCTGATCCTAGAACCGCTGGTCCGCGCGGCATTGCTGGAGGATCTGGGTCAGTATGGCGATATCACCACCCGTGCAGTGATCCCGACCGAGACCACCTATAACGCCCGCATCAATGCCCGCGAACCGGGCAAGGTGTCAGGCATGCAGATCGCCGCGATTGCGTTCCGGCTGGTCGATCCGGCGCTGAAGGTGACAACGCTGTTGCAAGACGGCGATGCCTGCCAGCCCGGCGATACGCTGATGGAGATTTCCGGCCCCGCCGCGTCGATCCTGTCGGCCGAACGCGTGGCGCTGAACTTTGCCGGGCGTCTGACCGGCATCGCGACAATGACG
>NZ_JBFHDW010000234.1:0-4244 GCF_041584535.1 Actibacterium sp.
ACAAAGGCGACGCCCTCGACCCCGATCCGCGCCGGCATGGGCGGCAGATCGACTTTGACCTCGGGTTCCTGCCGCCGGACATCGTCCATCAGGCTGATCAGCGAGCGATAGCCATCGGTGGCAATGGTGCGCGGGCGGCCTGCGCGGAACTGGTCGTTGAAGATTTCCAGACTGACCGGCCCGCGATAGCCGGTGGCCATCACCGCGCGCATGAAATCGGTCACCGGCAGGTCGCCTTCGCCGGGCATGTTCCGGAAATGCCGCGACCAATACAGCAGGTCCATTTCGATCATCGGCGCATCGGCCAACTGGACAAAGAACACCTTGTCGCCGGGAATGCTGCGGATGGTTTCGGGGTCGATCCGGCGGCCCAGCGAATGAAAGCTGTCAAGGATCAGGCCAATATTCGGGTGATTGGCGCGGCGGACGATTTCCCATGCGTCGCGGTGGTCATTGACATAACTGCCCCATGCCAGCGCCTCGTATCCGACCCGCAACCTACGCTTGGCGGCGCGTTCGCCCAGTTCAGCGAAATCGTCGGCGGCGCGGTCGATGCCGCCCAAGGCCTGCGGATGGGTCGACGAGCAGAACAGCACCAGATCGGTGCCCAGTTCCTGCATCAGATCGAACTTGCGCTCGGCCCGGTCGAACGCCTTGGTGCGCAGCGCGCCGGGAAGGCCTTCGAAATCGCGAAACGGCTGAAACAACAGGATATCCAACCCATAGTCGCGGATCATCCGCGCCACCTCGCGCGGGCCGCGCGCGTCGGCGATAAAGTCCTGTTCGAAAATCTCGATCCCGTCGAACCCGGCTGCCGCGATCGCGTCCAGTTTGTCGCGCAGGTTGCCTGAAACCGTTACAGTCGCAATTGAGGTCTTCATGTCCGTGACTTTCCCGAAACTTTGATGAGGGATCCTGCCGCGCGCCCAGACCGTATGTGCAGAAGGTCTCGCGATTGGATGATACGCTTAAACGCCGAATTTTTCATGCGATTAACCTTTCGGTGCGTGCCCGGCCGATCCGGCGCGGGTGTAAGGAGGCAGGGTCATGTGACCCGATAGACGTCGATCAGAATGCTGCTGCCGCGCGGCGCTAATGAGCTGACAAACAGGGTTTCGCTCAGCCAGCGATGCGGCCCGGCCGGGGCGTCGAACACCGGTGCCGCGCGCATGTAATAGGCGCTTGGGTCCACAGGTTCGCCCGCCCGAAGTTGCGCACGCACCGCGTCCGGGGACACCCGCAAACCGCGATTGACCACATAGATCAGCGTGCCATCCGTGGCCTCGATCGTGTAATGCGCGGCGATCCGGCTGTGACCGTCGGCGCCGATCACCGGCCAGTCCGATCCCCCCGGCAAAATCCGTCCGGTCAGGCGCGGCCCCTGCACGGTGCCCCCCGTGATCGGGATGTGCAGGCGCTCGCCCTCGGGGCCGGGACCGGCGCTGCGCGCGGTGCCGATCCGGGCCTCGATGGTAAAGACGGCCTCAAGCCCGGGGCGAACAGGGCTGGTCATGCGGTGCCCGCGTTCTGATCGTTCAGCCAAGCCGCCATCATGCGCAGCTTGGCGACCGAGTCGGCGCAATATTCCATCGCGCGCAGATAGCCGTGGATCAGGCCCGTCCCGTGATCCAGAACCACCGGAACCCCCGCCGCCTGCAAGGCCTTGGCATAGGCAAGCCCACTGTCGCGCAGCGGGTCATATTCGGCCAAGGCAATCAAGGTCGGCGGCAGGCCGGCATGGCTGTCGGCCACCAGCGGCGCCAGTCGCGGGTCCGAGGTTAAAAGCCGGGTCTCGGGGCAATACATCGCGTTCACCACCGGCATTCCCTTGGTTTGCAGGATCGGCGCTTCGGCATTCTCGATCATCGACGGTCGGGTCAGGTCGAAATCGCTGGGCGGGTAAATCAGCAATTGCGCCAGGATCGGCATCTCGCCACGCAGTTCCAGCGCCACCGCCGCCGCAAGATTGCCGCCGGCGCTGTCACCGCCGATAGCGATCCTGGCCGGGTCGAGGCCTAGTCCAGCCGCATTGGCATAGGTCCAGCGCATCACTGCCGCCACCTGGTTGAACGCCGCCGGGAACGGATGCTCGGGCGATTTGGCGTAATCGACGCTGATAACCGTCTGGCGGTTCCATGATGCGATGCGCGCAGTGATGTCCCAGTGGGTTTCCGGGCTGCCCTGCATCCAGGCGCCGCCGTGCATGTAAACCAGACAGGGCTGAACGCCGCCCGATATGTGCCGGAACACCCGCACCCGGACCGGGCCCGAGGGGCTGTCGATCCAATGTTCGGCTGTGGTGTCAACGTCATCGGGCGTCGGCAGGCGCATCTTTTTGGCGACGACCTCGAAATGAGCGCGGCGCAGCGACGGCGGCGCACCCAGCGCCAGCGGTGCCCATTCCGCCGCCCAACGATCCAGAAACGGGGTCAGTTCAGGATTCATCATTTGCTGTGGTCCACGGGGGCGCGAACATAGCTGAGGATCATCTCGACGGCATTATCGCGCAACGCCTGCTGGCCGTTGCGCGTGTAAAGCTCGCCCCCGTAGAGGGCCGAGAAGGTCGGCTTGTTCGACACGTTGAAAAAACTCAGCGCTGAAATCTGCCAGTGCAGTTCGGTCGCGTTCAGGCCGGGCCGGAACAGGCCGCTGGCCTCGCCTCGGGCGATGATATCGGCCAGCCGGTCGATGGCGGTCACGTTGACATCGCGCAGGACCTTGGACTGGGCCAGATATTCAGCGTGATGCACGTTTTCGATCATCACCATGCGGATGAAATCCGGGTTGCGGCGGTGGTGGTCAAAGGTAAAGGCGACCAGACGGCCCAAGGCCTGATCCGGCGGCAGATCGGCAAGATCCAGTTTGCGTTCGCCTTCGCGCACCTTGGCATAGGCCGCTTCCAGCGCGCGGGTATAAAGGGTCTCTTTGTCGCCGAAGTAATAATAGATCATCCGCTTCGAGGTCTTGGTCTTGGCGGCGATTTCGTCGATTCGGGCGCCGGATAGCCCGTTTTTCGAGAACTCTTCCGTGGCAATTCGCAAAATATCCCGCTGAACAGCCTCGGGGTTCTGCTTCCAGCTACCTTTTTGTTTTTCTTGTTCTTTCAACGAGTTGGGCATGGTCGATCTCCGCTTACAGGAAGAGTCCTAGCACGATTATAATTAACTATCTAGTTCAAAGTTGTTGACTAAATTAACTGCCATGAACAATAAGGGCTGACCAGAGGGCGAGTCGCCCACAGGTTTGGGAGGATCAGCGAATGGCGTTCAGCCTTGCACAGGACAGCCGACAGGCCCTGGCCGAAACCGGTCGCGCACCGCTGCGTGTCGGGCTGATCGGCAAGGGCATTCAATTGTCGCGCACCCCTGCGATGCACGAGGCCGAGGGCCGCGCGCAGGGGCTTGATCTGCACTATGACCTGATCGACCCCGATGCTATGACCGGTCCCCAGCCGACGCTGGCCCAGATGCTGGATGCGGCACAGGATGCTGGCTTTGCCGGGGTCAATGTCACCTTTCCCTACAAGAAGGCGGTGATCGCACTGCTGGATGACATTTCCGCCCCGGCGCGGGTGGTCGGCGCGGTCAACACGGTTGTATTCGCCGATGGCAAGCGCCGGGGTCACAACACCGATTACTGGGGCTTTGCCGAAAGCCTGCGTCGCGGTCTGGTCGGGGCCAATATGGACTCGGTCCTGTTGCTGGGCGCCGGTGGGGCAGGCGGGGCGGTTGCCCATGCGCTGGTCTCGCTTGGGGTGAAGCAACTGATGATCACCGACCGCGATCCCGCCGCTGCCGCCAGCCTTGCCGCCGAAGTGGGCGGCACCGCCGTCACCGATCTGGCTGCTGCGGCGAAAGCCGCTGACGGCATCGTCAACGCAACCCCGATGGGCATGGCCAAACTGCCCGGCACCGCCATCGACACCGCGTTGCTGGAGCCGCGCCACTGGGTCGCGGACATCGTCTATTTCCCGCTTGAAACCGAATTGTTGCGCGCCGCGCGGACCCGTGGGTGCCGCATTCTGAACGGCTCGGGCATGGCGGTGTTTCAGGCGGTGCGCGCTTTTTCACTTTTCACCGGGCTAACCCCCGACACTAACCGGATGCGAGCCACGTTCGAGGCTTTTAGTCAGGTTCATGATACGCAAAAGGGAGGATAACCATGCGTCTCAATATCTCGAAAATGGCAATGAAAGCCGGTGTCGCCACCGCCGCGCTGGCGCTGGGCGCCAGCATTGCCGCCGC
>NZ_JBFHDW010000235.1:0-4204 GCF_041584535.1 Actibacterium sp.
AGAACAGCCGTGGCCGCGCGGCCTTTTCAAGGCTCTGGTCTTGTGTCGGTAAGGTCTCTGTCATGTATCGGCCCTCTGTTCCGTGGCTCGCACGCTTAGCTGTCGAGGCCTTCCGGGTATTGCGAGCCAAAGTTCATCAGTCGCACCGAGATGGCGGCGTGGCCTCGGGCTGGTCAAAATTCATTGGATAACCACTAACGCAATGTTCGCGTGGAATAAATCACCTTGTTTCCCTAGGGAAAGGAAAATTGCCCGACTGCGGCGATATCGGCTCTCGGAAACGCCGAGACGCCGGAAAGCCACGGCTTCAGTCGCCGGTTTCCAGCTTGACAGTAAGGTAGCCTTATCTTAAATTCCACCTGTGGGAACGGCGATCTAGAATCGAAGGATCGTGGGAGAGCGTTTCTGGGAGGAGCCAGTTCGCCCATTTGGGCCGCAATCCGTCGTTATTTCGATTCTCGGGAGATTCCGGCGCGCCAGGTCGCGGCGGTGTTTTCGGGACAATGACTGCCGGATAGGCCAACCTTGCTGGCAACAGATGCAGGGAAACGTGCGTGGCGACCCATGCCGCGCGCACCAACATAGGGGAGTGCGATGAGACACTGGTCCAAGAAAATATGCGCCGCTGGTGCAATGTGTTTGCTGGCATCGCCAGTGCTGGCCGGAGCCAAGGATGGCACGCTGACGGTTGCGTTGGCGACGCCGGTCGAGGCGGTCGATATCTATATGGGGCCGGGCCCCGAGGTGGCAATGACGGCAAACGCGGTGTTCAATCCGCTGATTGCCTATGACACCAAAACCCAAAGCTATCAGGGCGTGATCGCCGAAAGCTGGACCCGGATCAGCGATGAAGTGATGGAATTCAAGCTGCGCTCGGGTCTGGTGTTTCAGGATGGTTCGGCTCTGGATGCCGAGGATGTTGCCTATACTGTCAACTTTATCGCCAACCCCGAAACGCGCTTTCGTCTGAAATCGCGCTATTCGGCCTTTGCCGGCGCCGAAGCCGTTGATCCGCTGACCGTGCGGATCTCCACCAAAGGCGCGTTCCCGCTGCTGCTGGCGCGGATGGTCGGTGTGCCGATCTACCCGTCGGACAGCCACGAAAAACTGGGCGCTGACTATGCAGCCTGGGGCCGTGCGCCGATTGGCTCGGGTCCGTATCGCGTGGTGTCCTTCGATGAATCGACCGGCATCGTGATGGAGCGCTGGGACGATTACCAACTGGGCCCGCTTCCGGAATTCAAGAAGATCGTGTTCCGCCCGATCCCCGATCGTCAGACCCAGATTGCTGAAATGATGGCCGGTGGTCTTGACGTGATCGTGGCCTCGTCGCCCGATCAGGTTGCGACGCTGACCAAGATGAAGGGTTTCGAGGCTTCGGTGATCCCGGACATGCTGGTGCAGTATATGTATCTGGATGCAGCCGGTCGCTCGGGTCTTGCGGCCTTTGCCGATCCGCGCGTGCGCAAGGCGGTTTTCCACGCCATCGACCGTGACGCGATCCGCAACAACATCATCTCGGGCGGCACCGCCGTGGACGAGCTGAAGCGTCTGTGCCTGCCCTATCAGGTCGGTTGCCCGGATGGCGGCACGCCGCAGGCGTTTGATCCCGAACTGTCCAAGAAACTGCTGGCCGAAGCGGGCTATGCCGATGGCTTCGATCTGCAGGTTTCGACCTGGGGTCCGTCGCGTCCGATCGCCGAGGCCGTTGTCGGTTATCTGCGTGCTGTGGGTATCCGGGCCAGCGTCGATGCGCTGACCTTGGGCGCCTATCGTAAAAAGCAGGTCGAGGGTGGTCTTCAGGCCTTGGTTTCCAGCTATCCCTACGGTGGTCTGCCGGATACCGGCGTGGTCGTGGACTTCTTCTTCTCGTCGCCTGATCGTGACTATTACGGCGACCCGCGCCTGCCGGCGATGACGGCTGAATCCAACTCTGTTCTCGACGAAGACAAGCGCGCCGCGCTGTTCCGCGAGACTCTGGATCTGGTTCAGGACGAAGCCTATATCCTGCCGATCTCGCGCGATCCTGCGGTGATCCTGCATACCAGCGACGTCAGCGTCGATGCGGCGCCGCGTGGCGACGTGCTGTTCACTCAGTTCAGCTTGTTCGAAAGCTTTGGATCGACCCCGGCGATCCTTGGCTGGAAAGACTGACCTTAAAAAATCGCGGGCGCCAGCACATGGCGCCCGCCCTCCGGGCCCTCTTTTCCCCGATCTGATCCTCTCGCCAAAGGACGAAGAATTCATGACTCCCGCTGACGTGCCCTTTATTCCGGTTCCGTTTATCGATCGAAACATCGATATCGAAACGCGTGACGACGGCGTGTTGATCGTGAAGAACGCGACACCGCTTCGACCTTTGGAAAAACATTTGCCGGCCCTGTTCCGCCGTGCCGCCGAGCGCAATCCAGACCGCACTTGGTTGGCCAAGCGCCCTGCGCCCGACGCCGACTGGCGCCGTGTCAGCTATGCGCAGGCCCGCCGTGCGATTGATGGCCTCACCGAGGCCCTGCTGGAGCTGAACGCCGCCGGACAATCCCTGATGATCCTCAGCGGCAACAGCATCGAACACGGGCTGATCAGCATGGCCGCGATGCAGGCACGCATGCCCGTCGCCCCGATCGCGCCGCCCTATTCGCTGCGCAGCAAGGATTTTCTCAAGCTGCGGGGCATTATCGACCTTCTGGAACCTGCGGTGGTCTTTGTTCAGGACCTTGCCCAGTTCGAGCAGGCCGTGCGCGTTTTCGATCTGTCGAAGGTCACCGTGATCTGCGCCACCGGCTTGGCCAAGGGGATCGACGCCCTGCGCTTTGACGATCTGGCCGCGCGGGAACCGACGCAGGCGGTTGAGCACTCCATCGCCCAGATCACCCATGATACCGTGGCGAAATACATGTTCACCTCGGGGTCGACCAATGAATCCAAGGCGGTCATCACCACCCAGCGAATGCTGTGCGCGAATATCGCCATGGCCGATCAGGCGATTGATCTGGAGTTGGACAATCCCCCGCATTGCACCGTCGACTGGCTGCCGTGGCACCATGTCATGGGGGGGAACTCGGTTTTTGGCATGACGCTGGTCAAGGGCGGGACGCTGTATATCGACGGCGGCGCGCCGACAGCGGACGGCATTGCCGAATCCCTGCGCAATCTGCGGGAAATCTCGACCTCGCGTTTCGCCAATGTGCCGACCGGGTTTCACATGCTGGCCGAGGCGATGGAAAAGGACGAGGAACTGGCCAAGACCTTTTTCCGCGATCTGATTTTCGTCGGTTACGGCGGCGCGCGTCTGGCGGATGACACTTATAACCGCTTTCAGGCGCTGGCGGTGAAATACACCGGCCGCAAGATTTCCTTCCTGTCGGGGTTCGGCGCGACCGAGACCGGGCCGTCCGCGATGTATGTGTATTGGACCACGGACGAGACCGGGCTGATCGGCCTGCCGCTGCCCGGATGCGATGTCAAACTGATCCCGCTGGACGCCGAACGCTATGAGGTTCGCGTCCGCAGCCCGGGCATCACCCCCGGCTATCTGAAACGCCCGGAACTGACCGAAGCCGCGTTTGACGACGAGGGTTTTTTCAAGATGGGCGACGCGGCGGTTTTCGTCGATCGCGCCCGGCCCGAAGAAGGCTTTCGCTTTGCCGGTCGTGTCAGCGAGGAATTCAAGCTGCAATCGGGCACCTTTGTGCGCACCGGCGCGCTGCGGGTGAAAGCCGTCGATGCGATGGCACCGTTGGCGCTGGACGCGGTGGTGACCGGGCAGGATCAGGCCTATGTCGGCTTGCTGGTCTGGCCGAACCTTCCGGCCTGCCGTCAGCTTGTCGGCGATCAGGTCTGTTCGGTCGAGGCGCTGTTGAAGAAACCGCAATTGCGCGCGGCCTTCGCCCGGAAACTTGCGGCCTATAATGCCGTCAACCCCGCCAGCAGCATGCGCGTGGCCCGGATCATCCTGATGGCCGAGCCGCTTTCGATGGATGCGGGCGAGATCACCGACAAAGGCTATGTCAGCCAGCGCAAGACCCTTGCCACCCGTCAGGACGCGGTTGCGGCCCTGTATCAGGACCCGCCGCAGGTAGTTGTCATCACGCCCGAATCCGAATCCGAAACCGTGCCAGTAGGAACAAACCAATGAAAACAAACTACGAAGTCATCTCGACAGAAATTCGCGGCGACGTGGCCTACCTGAAACTTGCGCGCGGGG
>NZ_JBFHDW010000236.1:0-4204 GCF_041584535.1 Actibacterium sp.
ATCGGTCACATAGTTGACCAGATTGAACTGCAGGGCTTCCTCGGCCGTCAGAGGAACGCCGGTGATGAACATCTCCATCAGCCTCCGCCGGGGCAGCACGCGCATCATGGGTGGCACGATCGTCATGGGAAACAGACCCACCTTCACTTCCGGCGTTCCGATGCGGGCATGATCCGCCATCACAGCCAGATCGCAGGCACAGATGATGCCCGCTCCCGCCCCCATCGCGACGCCATTGATGCGCGCGATCGTTGGCTTTCGGCACGCCTGTATCGTCTCGAACAACCTTCCGGCAAAATGATCCGGGTCCGCCGGATCCTGAACAAACGGGCCGCCATCCGCCCCCGCCTTGATGTCGCCCCCGGCACAGAAGGCGCGCTCGCCCTCGCCGGTCAGAACGATCACGCGGCAATCGCTGTCCGTCTCGGCAGCACATATGGCGGCCATGATCCCGTCTGCGACCTCACGGTTGAGGGCATTTCGATTGTCAGGACGTCGAATCGTGATACGCACTTCTTTGCCGAGCGCCTGCGATTGAACAACGCTCTCAGTCATTTCCGAAGCTCCCCCCCTGTATTCAGGACACCGCGCTTTCTTACGTCAGGTCGTCAAAAGCTTGGCTTGATCTATTTTCTAACATATGTTTGATTTTGGTCAACACTGCGGACGACATTTTTCGGGAGGATGATATGACCACTCAAAGTGAGGCTATCGCGGCTGATCTGGAAGCCATCAGGGCGAACTATTCTTTGACTGATGAGCAAAGCCAGATCGTCGATCACGTGGATCGGGTATCGCGCGAGGTGCTGCACCCGCTGCAGGCGCGCATGGATGACGAGGAATGGTGGCCCGATGATCTGTTCAAGCAGATGGGCGAGCTGGGCCTGCTGGGGATTACCGCGCCGGAGGAGCTGGGCGGATCGGGGCAGAACGAGTTCACCCAGGCGCTGGTGTCCGAGGTGATTTCGAAGTGGAACCCGGCTGTGGGCCTCTCGCACGGGGCGCATGACAACCTGTGCCTGAATAACCTGCTGCGCAACGGCTCCGAAGAGCAGGTGAAGAAATACGTGCCGGGCCTTTGCTCGGGCGAGCTCGTCGGTGCTTTGGGCCTGACCGAACCGGGTGCGGGATCCGATGCGCTCGGATCCATGGCCACCACTGCCCGCCGCGACGGTGATGATTATGTCATCAACGGCTCGAAGATTTACATCACCAACGGCCCCATTGCCGATGTGATCCTGCTTTATGCCAAAACCGACAAGTCGAAGGGCGCCAAGGGCATTTCTGCTTTCATCATCGAGACGGACAATCCCGGTTTCAAGGTGGCGCAAAAGCTTGACAAAATGGGCTTTCGCGGCTCGCCAACCGGAGAACTGGTGTTTGAGGATTGCCGCGTACCCGCATCCGCCATGGTTGGACCGGAAAACACCGGCGTTTCGGTGGTAATGAGCGGGTTGGATCTGGAGCGTGCTATGGTTGCCTCAGTCTGCGTTGGCATGGCCGAACGCGCCCTGGAACTAGGGCTGGAATACGCCAAGATTCGCGAACAATTCGGCAAACCGATTGCAAGTTTCCAGATGATGCAGTCGAAACTGGCCGAGATCTACACCGAGGTCGAAACCGCGCGCGCATTCGGTTATCGGGCACTGGCCGCCTGTACGGGCCTACCAAAAGGGGCCGGGGGCCGTGGCGAAATCCACAAACTGACCGCGGCGGCCTGTCTTTACGCAGGCGAGGCATTCAACAAGGCGGTGACCGAAGCCTGTCATATTCATGGTGGCTCTGGCTACATGCAGGACACCGAGATCAACCGGCTGTTCCGCGCCAACAAATTGTTGGAGATCGGCGCGGGAACAAGCGAAGTCCGCAAGATCATCATTGCCGAAGAACTTTTGCGCGCCTGAGGGGGACGAGACAATGAACAAGCAACTGCGCAACGACACCGCTCTGCCAACACATTTCATGACGGACGAACAGCAGGCCCTGGCCGATCAGGCCGGCAAGTTCTTCATGTCCGAATTCCACCATCTGAATGCGGAAATGGACGATACTGATGACCTGCCGTCTTCGGTTTTCCCCAAGCTGGGCGAAATGGGCTACCTGGGACTGAACGTGCCGCCGGAATTCGGCGGCGCTGGTTTGGATTTCACCTCGGCCTGCATCATCACCGAACAGCTGTCGCGGGCCTCTGCCGCGATTGGGCTGACTCATGTGGCGCATGACAATTTGTGCGTCAACAACATCTATCGCAACGCCAATGACGATCTGCGCCGAAAATACCTGCCAGGTCTGTGCAACGGAACGCTGATCGGCGCCCTGGGTCTGACCGAACCCGGCGCGGGGTCTGATGCGCTTGGCTCGATGCGGACCACGGCCAAAAAGGATGCCGACGACTACATCCTGAACGGCGCCAAGATCTACATCACCAATGGGCCGATTGCCGATCTGGTGCTGGTCTATGCCAAGACATCGCCCGAAAAAGGGGCCAAGGGCATTTCCGCCTTTATCGTGGAAACCGACACGCCCGGTTTCAAGGTGGCGCAGAAGCTCAACAAGATGGGATTCCGCGGCTCGCCGACGGGCGAACTGGTATTCGAAGATTGCCGTGTTCCGGCCAGAAACATGGTCGGCAAGCTGGATGGCGGGGTTGCCGTTACCATGTCCGGACTTGATCTGGAACGTGCCATCGTCTGTTTCAACGCTCTGGGCATTGCGCAGCGGGCGCTGGATATTTCCATCGACTACGCCAAGACACGCCAGCAATTCGGCAAACCGATCGCCAGTTTTCAGATGGTTCAGGCGATGCTGGCCGACATGTATACGCAGATCGAGGCCGCGCGGAGCCTGTCCTTGCGCACCGCTGCCATGTGTGAAGGCCTCGAAGAGGGCGAAGGCGGGCGCGGCGAAATCCACAAGCTCACCGCTGCGGCGATCTACAAGGCCGCTGAGGCGACATCCTTCGTGCTGGACAAAGCTGTCCAGATTCACGGCGGCTCGGGTTACATGCGTGATACAGAAGTGAACCGGCTGTACCGGACCGGTCGCGTGCTTGAGGTCGGCGCAGGCACCCAGGAGGTTCGCAAACTCATCATTTCTGGCGAATTGCTGAAGAATTAGGGGCGGAACATGAGCGAAGCGAAATCAAGGCGTTACGCGTCGGATCTCATGGCGGGCCAGGTTGCCCTGGTCACGGGGTCCGGATCTGGAATGGGCCGGGCGACGGCGATCGAAATGGCCGCTTGCGGGGCCAGGCTTGCGCTGTTCGCGCGCCGCGAAGAGCCGCTGGAAGAGACCGCCGAAATGATCCGGGCGGCGGGGGGCGAGGCCTTTGTCGTGCCCGGAGACACCCGCGACGAAGACAGTATCGAAGCTGCGATGGGGCGGATCAAGGACCACTATGGGCAGTTGGATGTTTTGGTGAACAATGCCGGCGGCCAGTATATCGCGGCCGCCCGCGATATCACCAACAAGGGCTTCGAAGCCGTGATCCGCAACAACCTGATCGGGTCTTGGCAGATGACCCGGGCAGCGGCGGATCACTTCATGTACGACAATGGTGGATCGGTTGTGTTTGTCACCGCCATCTCGGCGCGCACCGCGCTTACCGGCTTTACACACACCGTCGCCGCCCGCGCCGGTGTAACGGGCATGATGAAAACGCTGGCCGCCGAATGGGGCGAGTACGGCATCCGGCTGAACTGTGTCGCGCCGGGCACGATCAAGACCGATGCGCTTGGCCGCTATCCGATTCCGCCGGAACAGTGTAAAAAGCTGAACCGCTCGGTGCTGAACCGGATGGGGGCGGCCGAGGACATCGCAGGCACGATCATTTTCCTGGCCTCGAAACTTGGCTGTTTCATCACCGGAGAAGACATTTATGTAGACGGCGGTGAGACCTTGCATATGGGTCATGACGCGCGGGACATGATCAACCCCGCGATGTTCGAGAAACGCGAACGGGGAGATGGCAAGAATGAGTAAACACCCAGTCCTTCTGGAGATTTCCGGCAGGATCGCCACGGTTACGCTGAACGATCCCGAGCGGCGCAACCCGGTCACCGGAAACGACATGATCGCTGCCCTTCTGGAGACCTTCGCCAAGGTGCAGGCCGATCCTCAGGTCAGCGTGATGATCCTGACCGGCGCCGACCCGGCCTTTTGTGCCGGCGGCGACATCAAGGAAATGAACGATCCCGACAGCGTG
>NZ_JBFHDW010000237.1:0-4204 GCF_041584535.1 Actibacterium sp.
CCATCGGCATCATCGGCTTCATTCTGGACCGCCTGATGTTCGCGATCCAGTCGATGTTCACTTTCTCGAATAATCGGTGATCGACATGGCAATGATTGAATTTTCCAACGTGTCGAAAAGCTTTGGCGAAGGCACCTCGAAGACCGAGGTTCTGAAAAACATCAACCTGCAGGTTCAGGAGGGCGAGTTCCTTGTGCTGCTCGGCTTTTCGGGCACCGGCAAGACCACGCTGATCAATCTGATGGCCGGGCTGGAAAAGCCCAGCACGGGCAAGGTCACGTTCAAAGGCCAGCCGATCACCGGCCCCGGCCCCGAGCGCGGCGTGATCTTTCAAAGCTACTCGCTGATGCCGTGGCTGTCGGTGAACGGCAATGTCGGTCTGGCGGTCGATACGATCTTCCCGAACATGCCCAAGGCCGAGAAGGCCAAGAAGGTGGCGCAATACGTGGAAATGGTTGGTCTCAGCCATGCCGCAACGCGCCGTCCGGCTGAATTGTCGGGCGGGATGCGCCAGCGGGTGAACGTGGCCCGGGCGCTGGCGATGAACCCCGAGGTTCTGCTGCTGGACGAGCCGCTGTCGGCGCTGGATGCGCTGACCCGTGCCAATCTGGCCGACGAGATCGAGGCGATCTGGGACGCTGACAAAAAGACCTGCGTGCTGATCACCAACGATGTGGACGAGGCGATTGTTCTGGCCGACCGGATCATCCCGCTGAACCCCGATGGCACGCTGGGCGATGAATTCAAAGTGTCGATCCCGCGTCCGCGTGAACGCACCGCGATGAACCACAACGAAGAGTTCAAGCGCCTGCGCGCTGCTGTCACCACCTATCTGATGGATGTCGGCATGGCCGCCCGCGCCGAGGAAACCCGGATTCTGCCGAACATCCAGCCGCTGCATGCCTCGCTGCCCCGCGCGGTGGTCGAGGCCACCTCGGGCGGTCTGGAAGAGCGCTATCTGGACTATTCGCAGCTGCACAAGATCTATCCCACGCCCAAGGGTCCGTTGACCGTGGTCGAGGATTTCAATCTCAAGCTGGACAAGGGCGAATTCGTATCGCTGATCGGCCACTCGGGATGCGGCAAATCGACGGTTCTGACCATGACCGCCGGTCTGAACGACATCTCGAAAGGCGCGATCAAGCTGGATGGTTTTCACGTCATGGGCGCCGATCCCGAACGTGCCGTGGTGTTCCAGTCGCCGTCGCTGTTTCCGTGGCTGACCGCGCGTGAAAACGTCTCGATCGGCGTTGACCGGGTCTATCCCCGCGCCAGCCAGGCCGAGCGTCAGGACGTGGTGGAATATTACCTTGAACGCGTCGGTCTGGGCGACAGCATGAACAAGCCCGCCAGCGAAATGTCGAATGGCATGAAGCAACGCGTCGGCATCGCCCGCGCCTTTGCGCTGTCGCCGAAACTGCTGCTGCTGGATGAACCTTTCGGGATGCTGGACAGCCTGACCCGCTGGGAACTGCAAGAGGTTCTGATGGAAGTCTGGAGCCGCACCAAGGTCACCGCCGTCTGCGTGACCCATGATGTGGACGAGGCGATCCTTCTGGCCGACCGCGTGGTGATGATGACCAACGGTCCGCAGGCGACGATCGGCAAGATCATGGATGTGAAACTGCCGCGCCCGCGCACCCGCAAGGCGCTGCTCGAACACCCCGATTACTATGCCTACCGCGAAGAGGTGCTCAATTTCCTCGAGGAATACGAGCACGGTGCCCACAAGAAAAAAGCCGCATAAAGGAGAGACGTGATGACCCCCGATCAGATCACTCTGGTGCAGGAAAGTTTCAAGAAGGTCGCGCCGATCAAGGATGTCGCCGCCGATATCTTCTACACCCGCCTGTTCGACGTGGCCCCCGAGGTCAAGCCGATGTTCAAGGGCGATATCACCGAACAGGGCGCCAAGCTGATGGCGACCCTCGGGGTGGTCGTCAACGGGCTGCGTAATCTCGAGGCAATCGTGCCTGTTGCACAGGATTTGGCGGTTAAACATGTCGCTTATGGCGTGCAGCCCGAACATTACGCCGTGGTGGGCGAAAGCCTGATCTTTACGCTTGAGAAAGGTCTGGGCGACGCCTTTACGCCCGATCTGAAAGACGCCTGGGCGGCCGCTTATTCGACGCTGTCGGGCGTGATGATCGACGCCGCCTATCCCAAACCCGTTTCGCCCGAGGTCGCCGCTGCGGCCACCGCGCAAAAGAAACCCTTCTGGAAGTTCTGGTCATGACTGAGAAACTTGTCGTTATCGGGGCCGGCATGGCCTCGGGCCGGGTGCTGGAGCACCTGTTCGATACCGATCCCAACGCCTATGAGGTGACGCTGTTCAACGCCGAGCCGCGTGGTAACTATAACCGCCTGATGCTGTCGCCGGTTCTGTCGGGTGAAAAGACCTATGAGGAAATCGTCACCCATGACGATGACTGGTATGCCGCGAACAACGTGACCTGCCGCTTTGGCGAACACGTCGTCCGCATCGACCGCGCCCGCAAGATGGTGATCGGGCAGAATGGCGAAGTCGCCTATGACAAGCTGCTGATCGGCACCGGCTCGGCGCCGTTCATCATCCCGGTTCAGGGCAGGGATCTGCCCGGTGTCATCACCTATCGCGATCTCGACGACACCAACGCCATGATCGAAGCCGCCGCTAAACCGGGGGCCAAAGCCGTCGTCATCGGTGGCGGTCTGCTGGGTCTGGAAGCCGCCGCCGGTCTGCGGATGCGCGGCATGGAGGTCACCGTGCTGCACCTGATGGGTCACCTGATGGAGCGCCAGCTGGACGAGGCCGCCGGTTACCTGCTGCGCCGCGCGCTTGAGGACCGGGGCATCAAGGTGATGTGCAAAGCCTCGACCGCCGCCATTCTGGGCACCGACCGGGTCGAAGGCGTGTTGCTGGAAGACAATACCGGGCTTGAGGCCGATATCGTGGTCATGGCCGTGGGCATCCGCCCGGAAACCCGTCTGGCCAATGACGCCCATCTCGAAGTCGGTCGCGGCATCGTGGTCAATGACCAGATGGTGACCACGGACCCCGATATTCTGGCGATCGGCGAATGCGTCGAACATAACCAACAACTGTTTGGTCTGGTCGCGCCGCTTTACGATCAGGCCAAGATCGTCGCCAAGACCCTGCTGGGCGAAGAGGGCGCCTTTGCCCCGAAACAGACCGCGACCAAGCTCAAGGTCACGGGCTGCGATCTGTTCAGCGCCGGTGATTTCGCCGATGGCCCCGGTCGCGAGGACATCGTGTTCCGCGACCCGGCGCGCGGCGTCTACAAACGCCTTGTGCTTGAGGATAACAAGATCGTCGGCGCCGTGATGTATGGCGACACCGCCGATGGCAACTGGTTCTTCGGCATGATCAAGGACGGCACCGACGTGTCGGAGATGCGCGAGACGCTGATCTTTGGCCCGGCGTTTCAAGGGGGGGCCGCTGTGGACCCTATGGCGGCCGTTGCAGCCTTACCGCTTGATGCTGAAATCTGCGGCTGTAACGGCGTTTGCAAGGGCACGATCGTCGACGCGATCAACGGCGGGGCGCATGACCTTGCCGGGATCCGCGCCACGACCAAGGCCTCGGCCTCGTGCGGGACCTGCACCAGCCTTGTCGAGCAGGTTCTGGCAGTCACTCTGGGCGACGATTTCGTCATGCCCGCCGCCGCAAGCATCTGTGGCTGCACCGATCTGACGCATGAGGACGTGCGCCGCCTGATCAAGTCGCAGGAACTCAAGTCGCAAGCCGCCGTCTGGCAGGAACTGGGCTGGAAAACCGTCAACGGCTGTCACGTCTGCCGCCCGGCGATCAACTATTACCTGCTGGCCGACTGGCCGCTTGAGTATCAGGACGACCCGCAATCGCGGTTCATCAACGAACGCAAGCACGCCAACATCCAGAAAGACGGCACCTTCAGCGTCGTGCCGCGCATGTTCGGCGGCATGACCACCCCGGCCGAACTGCGGGCCATCGCCGACGCGGCCGAGAAATACAACGTGCCGACCGTGCATGTTACCGGCGGTCAGCGCATCGACCTTCTGGGCGTCAAGGGCGAAGATCTGCCGGCGATCTGGGCCGATCTGAACGCGGCGGGGATGGTTTCAGGCCATGCCTATTCCAAGGGCCTGCGCACGGTGAAAACCTGTGTCGGCAAGGATCACTGCCGCTTTGGCACTCAGGACAGCACCGGGCTGGGCATCCAGC
>NZ_JBFHDW010000238.1:0-4184 GCF_041584535.1 Actibacterium sp.
GTTCGACAGGTATTTCGCCAACGGCACCGGCGCCGGTTTGGCAAAGCCAAGCCCGTATTTCTTGATCGTCGGCTTGTCAGCGATCAGCCAGCAGGCGGTTTCCTGTTCGCCCTCGCAAGCCGCGATCAGCGCCGCACCGACATCGTGATAGCTTTCGCTTTCATTGGTGAACCGCTTGCCGTTTTTCAGCACGGCGATGATGCCCGGTTTGTAGCGGTCCAGCAGGTGCGGGAAGGCCTTGAACTTGCCGCCGCCAACCGGAACCTTCGAGACCGGCATCCATGCCGAGGTGCTGGGGAAATGTATGTCGAACTTACCGCCGACCGCAGTGCCCAGATCAATGCCGTCGCCGGTATTGCCTTCGGGCACGGGCGAGAAATGTTCGCCGCCGCGCCGCAGATGCGGATAGGCCTTTCGGATCTTGTCGATGCCATGGGCAAAGCCGCCCGCCGCCAGAACCACGCCTTTGCGGGCGGTGATCTGAACCGTCTTACCGCCGCTTTCGACCACGGCACCGACCACGGCTTTGTTTTCGATGGTCAGTTCCTTGGCCGGGGTGTCGGTATAGATCGGGATACCCAGATCGAAACACGACTTGGCCAGCCGCGCCGCCAGGGCATTGCCCGAGGTCACGTTGGTGCCGCGACCATAGCGGGCGACCTCAAGGAAATGCGCGATCAGGCGCTTGGTGACATAGGCAAAGGATTTGGCCGACTTGGTGGCGTTGAAGAAATGCTTGATGTCGGCATTGGACGAATTGAACATCATCCCCATGAAGGTGATGGTCTGCAGCGGCGGCCGCAGGCGTTTCAGGTCTTCGCCCAGAACCGATGTATCAAACGGCGCGGCCAGAACCGAGCGGCCGATCTCGACCCCGCCGGGCGCGTCCGGGTGATAGTCGGGATACAGCGTCGGCACGAATTTGACCGCCGTTTCCGATTCAAAGAATTTCAGCATCTTCGGGCCTGCGTCCAGAAAGGCCTCGACCGCTTCGGATTGGTAGAAATTGCCGGTCTCGGATTTCAGATAGGTCTCTGCCGCCTCGCGGCTGTCCTCGCCGGTGAAATGCGGGTTGCCGGGGATCCACAGCACGCCGCCCGAAAACGCGGTTGTGCCACCATAGACCGGCTCTTTTTCGACGATGATGACCTTTAGCCCGTTCTTGGCCGCCGTGATCGCAGTTGCCATGCCGCCCGCGCCCGCGCCGATTACCAGCACGTCACAGGTTTCTTTGCCGCTTAATGCCTTCGCCATGTCGGTTCCTCCCAGAGATGCCGCAGCCTCTGAGAGGCGCGGCCGAATTGTTGCTGTCAGATATGCCAGCGCCGGGGCGAATGACGAATGGACGCAGCGGATCTTTTGTTGCACAATTCGAATTCTGCGGCCCGGCGGGCCAGTCCGAACCGCAGCAGGAGGAGACCCATGGCAAGCCCAAGAAAACCGTCTATTCCCCGGTATTACCTGTATGGAGACCGGGTGCATGACGTCGAACTGAATTTCCTGCATGTCGAACCAATTCGGGAAAGAAGCGGTCAGCATGATTGGACTATTCGCGCGCATGCGCATCCGGATCACCTGCAGTTCCTGCTGATCGAGCGTGGTGGCGGCACCATCCGGATTGAATCGAACGATTATGAAATCCCGACCCTCAGCATTGTCGTTGTGCCAGCGGCCATGGTGCATGAAATCCATTTTCGCCCCGGCACCGACGGCACGGTTATCACCGCCGCAACGGCCTATGCGACGGCGGTTGCACAGGGCGATACCCGGTTTTTGGATGTGCTGGTTGCGCCGCAAGTCTATCCGTTGGGCGACAGTGGCGTGAACGTGGACGGCATTATCGACGCGTTTCACTGGATCAACCGCGAATATGTCTGGTCGGCGCCGGGCCGCCGCGCGGCGATCATGGCGCAATTCCTGCGCATCCTCGTCGCCCTGATGCGGTTGCGCAGTGAAATGGTCAGCACGCGCTTTGCCGCCGGGGACCGCGATTATGACATCCTGCACCGTTATCGCGAGTTGCTGGAGCATAATTTCCGCATCGAAAAGGGGCTGGAATTCTATGCCCGCAAGCTGGCGATCAGCGCGCAGCGCCTGAATCAGGCCTGCAAGGCGCGGGCGGGCAAGACCTCGTCCGAGCTGCTGCACGAGCGCACGATCATCGAGGCCAAGCGCTATCTCATCTATATGGAACTGACCGTGGCCGAAGTCGGTTATGAGCTGGGGTTCGAGGACCCGGCCTATTTCAGCCGGTTCTTTTCCCAGCGCGTCGGCCAACCGCCCGGCGCCTATCGCGAGGCCCACCACGCGCAACAGGAACAGGCGGCCGAATAGGCGATTGTGCAAGGGAATGGCGGTTTCTTCCATTCCCTGACCGGCCCATGCCGGGGCAAGGTGATCTCCCAATCAAGCGGAGGCGGGAATGCTGTATGAACTCAGAGCCTATGATCTGATGCCAGACAAGGGTCCGGCCTATCTGGATCTGTTTCGTAAGAACGGCGTTCAATTCGTCACCCGCCATCTGCCGATGCTGGGGTATTGGCTGACAGACACCGGTGCACTGAACCGGCTGTATCATCTGTGGGCCTATAAAAGTCTGGACGAACGTCTGGCCTGTCGCGCCGGGCTGGCGGGCGATGCGGATTGGAACGATGGGTTCATGCCCAAGGGCTTTCCGCTGATCGTGTCGCAGCGCAACATGATGATGCAACTCGAAACCAGCTCGGAAATGTTGGACCGGGCCACGGCGGCGCGGAAAACCGTGCATCCGGGTCAGGACGATGCGACCCCGATGTTTACCCCGGCCTATCTGTCGCTGACGATGGAGGGCGATGTGGTGCCGGGGGTGGAACTGCTGGGCCGCTGGCGGGTCGTTTCGGGCGAGCAGCCCGGCCAGATCGTCACCCTGTATCGCCATGAAACCGACGATCCGATGGCCACCGCGACCGGGGCCGCGCGCCACGAATTGTTGCGCGCAATCACCTGTTCGCCGCTCAGATAGGTGCGCCGGACGGGTCGCCTGCCGCGCCGAATGCGGTCCAGCCGCCATCGACACTGAGCACTGTTCCGGTGATGCCCGAGGCTGCGGGCGAGGCCAGAAAATAGACCGCCTCCGAGATTTCGCGCGGCGCCAGCATCCGGCCCATCGGCGTGCGGGCCAGAATGGTCTGGGCGTTCAGCAGGCCGTCAGAGATCAACTTTTCCACCAGCGCGGTGCGCACATATCCGGGGGCAACCGCGTTGACCCGCACCCCTTGCGCCCCCCATTCAGCCCCCATGGATTTGGTCATGGCGATGATCCCGGCCTTGGCTGCGCCATAGGCGTTGCGGCGCGGCAGGCCGGTCAGCCCGGCGATGGACGAGAAATTGACGATCGCGCCGCCGGTGCCATGCGTGATCATCATCGCGGCGGCCTGTTGCGACAGGATAAAGGTGCCGGACAGGTGGACCTCAAGAACCTTGCGGAAATGGCTGGGCGTCTGCTCCAGCGTCGGGGCGCTGGTGTCACCGATCCCGGCATTGTTCACCAGCACATCCAGCCGTCCATAACGCTGTGTGATGGCCTGAAACACGGCCTTTGCGTCATCCTCGTCGGTGACGTTGCAGGCCAGCCCCAGATGATCGGGGCCCAGTTGTTCGGCGCGCTGGGTGGCAAGGGGTCCGTCCAGATCGGCGATCACCACGCGATGGCCGCGCTGGGCAAACAGTTGTGCGGTTTCCCAACCGATGCCCTGAGCGGCTCCGGTGATCAGGCAAACGGGGGCGTCGGATTTTGTCATGTGCGGCTCCTGTCGAATTGGCAGGTCAGAAAGCTGCGCTGGTCGCCGGTTTCCCGCAATGGATGCAACCCCGGAATGGTTGGACAAATCCGATAGAACGGATCGTCCAACCGGCTGTGCGTTCCGTCCATTCCGTCCGGTGTCAGGCCGTGTCAGACTAAGCCGGAAACAACGCGGAGGAATTACGATGAAAGTCATGCTGACCGGGGCAAGCGAAGGTATCGGCGGCGCGACCTGCCGCCTGTTGGCCCGCCGCGCCACCGAAGCAGGGTCGCGGCTGAAACTGGTCATGACCGCCTCGGGGGCCAAGCCCGCGCCGCAGACCCTGCTGGACGATCTGGCGGCGATGGGGGCCGAAACCTTGTTCCTGACCGGCGATATTGCCGATGTCGATACCGCGCGGGA
>NZ_JBFHDW010000239.1:0-4177 GCF_041584535.1 Actibacterium sp.
GACATGGTCGAGATGGGGGCCTTTGGCGGCCGCCGTCCGGCGCAGCTCTCGGGTGGTCAGCAACAGCGGGTCGCCCTGGCGCGGGCGCTGGTGTTCGAGCCCGAGCTGGTGCTGATGGACGAACCGCTGGGCGCGCTCGACAAGCAGCTGCGCGAGCACATGCAGTTCGAGATCAAGCATATCGCTGACAATCTGGGCATCACCGTGGTCTATGTAACCCACGACCAGACCGAGGCGCTGACCATGTCGGACCGCGTCGCAGTGTTCGAAGATGGCCGCATCCAACAGCTTGCCCCGCCCGATCAACTGTATGAATCGCCGCAAAACAGCTTCGTGGCTCAGTTCATCGGCGAGAACAACACGCTGGAAGGCATGGTCAAGGAAATCCGCGGTGCGACTGCACTGGTAGAACTGGATGGTGGCGAAACCATCGTGGCCAAGCCGGTGAACGTATCCAAGGCCGGCCAGCGCACCCGCGTGTCTATCCGCCCCGAGCGGGTGGAATACAACAAGGACCGGATGTCTGACGACGCGCATACCCTGAAGGCCGAGGTGCTGGAATTCATCTATATGGGCGACATCTTCCGCACCCGTTTGCGGGTGGCGGGGAACGACGACTTTGTCATCAAGACCCGGAACGCTCCGGATCAGCGCCGCCTGACGGCGGGCGAGGTGATCGAGATCGGCTGGTTGCCCGAGGATTGTCACGCACTGGATGCCTGATGGCACAGGCGTGATTTCGGCGCAGTGTCCTGCCCGGGGATGCTGCGGTCTGAAAAAACAAACCGGGCAAACAACATGGAGACGAAACCTATGAAATTCAAAACCCTAATGCTGTCTGGTGGTGCGGCGATGGCCGTCGCAGCCTCGGCCTTTGCTGCCAGCCATGGCAACATGGCCGACAGCATGACAATCGTGTCCTGGGGCGGCGCCTATTCGGCTTCGCAGATCAAGGCTTATCATAACCCCTATGTTGAAATGACCGGCATCAAGGTCATCAACGACGAAAGCTCGAACGAGGCCGTCGCCAAGATGCGCGCCATGAACGAGGCCGGGAACATCACCTGGGATCTGGTCGACGTCGAAGGCCCGGACGCCGTGCGCCTGTGCGACGAAGGTCTGGCGATGGAGATCGACTTTGCCACCATGCTTGCGCCCGGTGACGATGGTTCGACCCCGGCGGAAGATTTCGGCGACAGCCTGATCAATGACTGCTTCATCCCGCAAATCGTGTTCTCGACCACCTTCGGGTATCGCACCGATGTCGCGGCTTGGAACGGCAAGACCCCGGATAACCTGTGCGACGTGTTCGATCTGGAAAACTTTCCGGGCAAACGCGCGCTTGAAAAACGTCCTAAGAAAAACATCGAATGGGCGCTGCTGTGCGATGGGGTCGAAAAAGCCGACCTTTATGATGTGATGGACGAAGAAGAAGGCATCGAGCGGGCGCTGGCCAAGCTGCAAACCATCAAGGACCAAGTGGTCTGGTGGTCGGCAGGGGCCGAAACGCCTCAGCTTCTGGCCGATGGCGAAGTGGTGATGGGTTCGACCTATAACGGTCGCCTGTTCTCGGTGATCGAAGAACAGAAACAGCCGGTCGCGATGCTGTGGGACTATCAGGTGTTCGACTTTGACGGCTGGGTCATCCCCGCCGGTCTGCCCGCAGATCGCCTGAGCCGCGTGCTGGATTACATCAAATTCGCCACCGACACCCAGCGTCTGGCCGATCAGGCCAAATACATCTCGTATGGCCCGGCCCGTGCTTCGTCGCAGCCGCTGGTCTCGACCCATGCCGATCTGGGCATCGAAATGGCGCCGCATATGCCGACCAACCCGGCCAACGCCAAGCGCTATCTGGTGAACAACCTTGATTGGTGGGCCGACAACCAGGACGACGTGGAAACCAAGTTCCAGTCCTGGCTGGCGCAATAAGCGCCTGAGTGACTGAAAAAAGGGCAGGGGGCCATCCGGCCCCCCGCCGCAAGACAGACAAAGGGGCGAAACAATGAGCGATACGACCGAAACCGGCCCGGTGCTGGCCGCAGACGGAACGCCGCTGAAACGCAGCCTGAGACGGGCATTGAGAGCGCAGAAACTACGGGCACTGGCCCTGATCGCGCCTCTGCTGGTGTTTGTGCTGCTGACATTCGTCGCCCCGATCGCCGATATGCTGTTCCGCTCGGTCGAGAACCAGATCGTGTCGGACACCCTGCCGCGCACCGTTGTCGCGCTAAAGGACTGGGACGCGAAATCGGGCGAATTGCCGGATGAAGCCGTGTTCGCCGCCTTTGCTCAGGACCTGCAGATCGCCGAAGCCGACAAGAAACACATCACCCTTGCGATCCGGCTGAACTATCAGGCCAGCGGCGTGTCCTCGCTGTTCCGCAAAAGCGGCCGTCAGGTCAAGAAATGGGACATTCCGGGCGACGCCCCGTTCAAGGAAAAATTTCTCGATATCGACAAGGATTGGGGCGACACCGAAATCTGGCGCGCCATCCAGACCTATTCGCCGCGCTATACGCCGGGCTATTTCCTGAACGCCGTCGATATGGAGCTGGGCCCCGACGGTATTCAGGCCGTGGATGACAATCAGAAGATCTATGTCACCATGTTCCGCCGCACCATGTTCATGAGCATCGTCATCATGGTCTCGTGCATCGCGCTGGGCTATCCGGTGGCGTTCCTGCTGGCGAACCTGCCGCTGCGCAGTTCGAACCTGCTGATGATCCTCGTGCTGCTGCCATTCTGGACCTCGCTCTTGGTGCGAACCTCAAGCTGGAAGGTGCTGTTGCAACAGCAGGGGGTGATAAACGACATCCTTGTATGGATCGGGTTGGTGAATGACGCCGACCGGCTGGTGATGATCAACAACCAGTTCGGCACGATCATCGCCATGACCCATATCCTGCTGCCGTTCATGATCCTGCCGCTTTACTCGGTGATGAAAACCATCCCGCCGTCCTATGTGCGGGCGGCGAAATCGCTGGGCGCGACCAACTGGACCGCGTTCTGGAGGGTCTATTTCCCGCAATCGGTGCCGGGCATCGGCGCCGGATCGATCCTCGTGTTCATTCTGGCGATCGGCTATTACATCACCCCCGAACTGGTCGGCGGCACCGACGGGATTTTCATCTCGAACCGGATCGCCTTTCACATCTCGCGCTCGGGCAACTGGGGCCTTGGCGCGGCGCTGGGCACGATCCTGCTGCTGGTGGTTCTGCTGCTGTACTGGATCTATGACCGGATCGTCGGCATCGACAACGTCAGCCTGGGCTAGAGGAGAGACATCATGGACCTGCCCCCCTATGCCACAACCGGCCAACGCATCTGGTTCTACGCCTTTCGGGTGATCTGCGGACTGATCTTCTTTTTCCTGATCGCGCCGATCGTCGTGGTGATGCCGCTCAGCTTCAGCAGTCAGGATTTCTTTACCTTCACGCCCGAGATGCTGGCCTTCAAGGCCGAGGGCTATTCGCTGAAACACTATATGGATTTCTTCACCAATCCCGACTGGCAACAGGCGCTGGCGAACTCGGTCAAGATCGCGCCCGCCGCGACCGTCATCTCGGTCGGGCTGGGCACGCTGGCCGCCGTCGGCCTCAGCCAAAGCCACGTGCCGTTCCGGCGCGCGATCATGGCGATCCTGATCTCGCCGATGATCGTGCCGCTGATCATCTCGGCCGCCGGGATGTATTTCTTCTATTCGCGCATCGGCCTGCAAGGCACCTATCTGGGTGTGGTGCTGGCCCATGCGGCGCTGGGTATTCCCTTTGTCATCATCACAGTGACCGCCACGCTGGTCGGTTTCGACCGCTCGCTGACCCGCGCCGCCGCCAATATGGGCGCATCACCACTGCGCACCTTCTTCAAGGTGCAGATGCCGCTGATCCTGCCCGGCGTGATCTCGGGCGGGCTCTTTGCCTTCATCACCTCGTTTGACGAGGTGGTGGTGGTGCTGTTCGTCGGCTCGGTCGGTCAGAAAACCCTGCCATGGCAAATGTTCACCGGTCTGCGCGAGCAGATCAGCCCGACCATTCTGGCGGTGGCTACCATCCTTGTGGCGATCTCGATCTGCCTGCTGACCGCAGTCGAACTGCTGCGCCGCCGCTCGGAACGCCTGCGCGGGATGAGCCCCGCCTGATCCGCCAGACATGGAAATCCAAAGGGCCGGGGGTGC
>NZ_JBFHDW010000240.1:0-4177 GCF_041584535.1 Actibacterium sp.
GATACGATCTTTCACAAGATGGAAGCCGCCCACAGCAAGCGAAACCCCGAGGACGAAGCCCGGCTTGATGCCGAATTCCACATGTCGATCATCGAGGCCAGCCATAACGTCATCATGCTGCATATGATGCGGTCGATGTTCGAACTGCTGCGCGAGGGCGTGTTTTATAACCGCAAGGTCATGTTCAAACAGCGCACCACCCGTGGCGCCCTGCTGGACCAGCACCGCGCCATCAACGACGCGCTACAGGCCCGCAACCCCGAAGCGGCGCGGCAGGCGGTCATGGCGCATCTGGACTATGTCCAGCGTGCGCTCAGCGATCAGCAGGCAGCCGAACGCCATGAACTGATCGCCCGGCGACGGTTAGAGCACGAACAAGCGCACAGCTAGGCCGTTCGGTCCGCCCACGCAGCCAAATACGCCGAAATATGTTAGACTAGTGCGACTCGACCCACGTTCAGAAGGCGCTGACCGATGGCTGACCAAAGTTTCGCAAATCGCTATGAAACCACTTTGGTGCCGGTGATTTTCCGGCCTTGGGCACAGGAATTGATCCGCCGCGCCGCACCCAGTGATGGCGAGAATATCCTTGATCTTGCTTGTGGCACCGGCGCCGTTTCCAGGGAAATCATCCTGTCGAACGTCAAGCCCGGCAGCCTGACCGGCGCTGATATGAGCGCCGACATGCTGGCGGTCGCCAAGGCCCGGGCCAAGGCCGCCGGGATCGCCGCCGATTGGGTCGAGGCCGAAGCCGGGCAATTGCCCTTCGACGATAACCGCTTTGATGTCGCCTTTTGCCAGCAGGCGCTGCAATTCTTTCCCGACCGCGTCGGCGCCCTGCGCGAATTGCGCCGGGTGATGGTTCCGGGCGGCAGGGTGGCGTTTTGCGTGTCGCAAGACCTGTCGCTGAACCCGTTGCTGGCGGCGCAGGCTGCGGCGTTGGACAAGAACAACGGCCCCGAGGCCGGGGCGGCGGTGCGGGCAATTTGCAGCCTGACCGATGGCGATGAGATCGGCGCGCTGTTTGAGGATGCCGGTTTCAGCGATGTCCGCGTCGATAGCGTCAGCCTTGCCCTGTCACACCCCGATGGCCGCGCCTTTGCCGAGGGCGCGCTGGGAGGTATGCACACCGGCGACAAGCTGTCCCAGCTGGATGCCGAGCGGCAACAGCGCTGTATTCAGGATTTCCTGACCGGGCTGGGCGACTGTTATGACGGCGTGGCCCTGCGGTTCCCGCATGTATCGAACGTGATCACCGCGCGCGCCTGATCCCAGCCCCCTGTCAGCAGACAAGAAAAAACCCGGCGCTAAGGCCGGGTTTTCAATTCGTAAACGGCGGTTCGCCGGATTAGTGAAGCTTGGCTTCGACCTGTTTGATGCCATCTTCGATCAGGGCATTGCCCGAATCTGCGGTCATCTTTTTGCCGATAACTTCGGCGGCCGCAGCAACAGCAACGCTGATCGCACGGTCGCGGATTGCCCGGACAGCCGCGGCTTCAGCCGAAGCGATCTGGTCTTCAGCAGCCTGAATGCGGCGAACGATCGACGCGGCCAGCTCTTTACGGGCTTCGGCGGCGGCGTTCTGGGCTTCTTGCTTGGCATGCTCGACGATGCGGGCCGACTGTTCCTTCACTTCCTGCTGCTTGCGCTCGTAGGAGGCGAGGATGGTCTGGGCTTCTTCGCGCAGGGCCTTGGCTTTTTCCAGTTCGTCACGGATTTCATCCGCACGCTTGTCCAGCATCCCGCCAATCATGCCCGGGACCTTGAAATAGATCAGGACGATGACGAACAGGATGAAGGCCAGCAGCACAACAAAGTTGGTGTTGTGCAGCGAGACGAACGGGCCGCCGGTCGCAGCCAGCGCGGGGCTGGCGGCAAGGGCGAGCAGAGCGGTAAGTTTTTTCATCGTCTTACCCTTTCAGCCGTGCCGAAACCGCAGCGGTAATCGACTTGGCATCGGCCGGTTGGCCCAGTGCTGCGACGATTTCCTTAGCGGTGTCTTTGGCCACTTCGGTCACGCTTTCCAGCGCACCGGCGCGGATTTCATCAATGCTCTTCTGCGATTCCGCAGCTTTGGCGGCGATCTGAGCATCGGCCTCGGCGGTTGCAGCATCCAGATCAGCCTGAATGTCAGCTTTTGCCTCGGCAATAATTTTCTGTGCTTCCAGACGGGCATCCGCAAGAGCCTGATTATAGGCTTCTTCGGCTTCCAGCGCCTTGAGCTTCAGCTCTTCTGCGGCCGCAATATCGTTGGTGATCGTGCCCTGACGTTCAGCCAGAACCGATCCGATCCGGGGCAGCGCAACGCGCGACAGGATCAGATAAATCACTACGATCGAGACCACCAGCCAGAAGATCTGGTTGGGATAGGTCGAAAAGTCGAGCTGCGGCATGCCAGCAGATTCAGCGGCACCATGAGCCGCCGCTGCCGCGCCATGCGCCGCTTCGGCAGCGCCGTGCGCTGCTTCGCTGACCGCGTGAGCCGCTTCGTTCGCTTCGTTTGCCATGTCGTCCTCCAGGAACCTATGTTTACACCGGATGGGTCAGCGGACCCATCCGGCCGTAAGGATCGGTTCGGTGGATTAGACGGCGAACATCAGCAGAAGCGCGACGAGGAACGAGAAGATCCCCAGGGCTTCCGCAAAAGCGATACCGATGAACAGGGTCGCGGTCTGGCCGCCAGCGGCCGACGGGTTGCGCAGAGCGCCCGACAGGAAGTTGCCGGCCACGTTGCCCACCCCGATTGCGGCTGCGCCGGAACCGATTGCTGCCAGGCCTGCGCCGATATGTGCGAGATCGCCTTCCATGTGATATCTCCTTACGATTGGAAGTGAATATTCTTTATTTAGTCATCAGACCTTAGTGCGACGGATGCAGCGCATCTTTCAGATACACACAGGTCAGAATGGTGAACACGTAGGCCTGAATGAAGGCCACCAGCGTCTCAAGCCCATACATCGCAGTGATCGCAAGGATCGACAGGGGCGAGATCGCGGCGATGGCTGCAAAGCCTGCGAAAACCTTGATAACGGCGTGACCGGCCATGATGTTGCCTGCAAGTCGGATGCAGTGGCTGACGGGACGCACGAAATACGAGATCAGTTCGATGATCGCCAGAACCGGGCGCAGGGCCAGCGGCGCCGACGATACCCAGAACAGGCCAAGGAACTTGGTGCCGTTCTTGACGAAACCAACGATGGTCACGGTCAGGAACACGGCGATGGCCAGAATGGCGGTGACGGCGAAATGCGAGGTCGTCGAGAACGACATCGGCAGCAGGCCGAGGAAGTTGGCGAACACCACGAACATGAAGATCGTCATGATGTAGGGGAAGAATTTAAGCGCATCCTTGCCGGCAACGTCTTCGACCATCTTGTGGACAAAGCCGTAGGCCAGTTCAGCGACCGACTGAACCCGGCTGGGAACAATGGCGCGACCGCGCGTGCCGACAACCAGCAGCAGGAAGACAACGACGATGGTCAGAACCATCCACAAACTCACGTTGGTGGGGGTATACCAGTTGATCGTATCGCCGCCGAACAGCGGTTTTACGATGAACTGATCCATCGGGTGAAATACCAGACCTGTGCCTTCGCCATTCGCTTCGGTTGCCACGATTCAGTCCCTCTCGTCGTTACCGGCCTCGGCCGATGCCTTTTCTTGGATCTCAGCGGCGGATCGAAGCATTGTCTTCACCCCGGCCGCGAAGCCCAGCATAATAAATATCACCATCAGAATGGGGGTTGTGCCGAACAGCGTGTCCAACCCGTATCCGATGACAAAGCCAATCCCCAACCCGGCGACCAGCTCGATCACCATCCGCCAAGCCAGATTGGCCTGAGAATAGTGCTCTTCCTGATGAGCCTTGCCGGGGTCCTGAGCTTTCTTCA
This sequence comes from Actibacterium sp., assembly GCF_041584535.1. Classification (GTDB taxonomy): domain Bacteria; phylum Pseudomonadota; class Alphaproteobacteria; order Rhodobacterales; family Rhodobacteraceae; genus Actibacterium_D. Next base: position 3,891 of record NZ_JBFHDW010000240.1, read on the forward strand.
GCTCAGCGATCCGTGTTTCGAGGGCTGCAAGCCGCTCTTTATCCGCCGGATCTACCATCGACAAACGCCCCCTTGGACAGTCGACGCGAACCTAGAAAGCGGGGGGTCCTGAGTCAAGCCTCTTTGCGGCAGTGCGGAAAATACTTAAATCATTGTTTTTCAACGATTAACTTATGCTTCACTGCCGGGCCACCCTGCCCCCTTCGGGCCTGTCCGGCGCTAACAGGGCGGAATTCGTTATTCAACCATCTGGTTGATGATCCTGCGCCGCCGCGCCGCCGGTCAGC
>NZ_JBFHDW010000241.1:0-4151 GCF_041584535.1 Actibacterium sp.
CCCGGCACCGCCAGCATGCGCAGCATATGGGCGTAAAGATTGGGGTAGTCCTGATAGCGTTTCAGGTTGGTCTTGAACAGGCCATGATAGGCCGCGTCAAAGCGGATGGCGGTGACGAACAGGCGAATATCTGCCTCGGTCATGGTGTCGCCGAACAGATAGGCGCGACCGTCTGACAGCCGGTCCTCCAGCGTGTCCAGCATGGCAAAAACGCCGGTGACGGCCTCGTCATAGGCCAGTTGGGTCGAGGCGAACCCGGCCTTGTAAACACCGTTGTTCAGGTCGGAATACATCCGGGTATTCAGCGCGTCGATTTCGACCGCCAGCGCATCGGGATACAGATCGGCGGTGTCGGGAACCAGCCCGCTAAAGCCGCTGTTGAACATCCGCACGATGTCGGCGCTTTCGTTGTTGACCATGACGTTGCGCTGCATGTCCCACAACACCGGCACGGTGGCGCGCCCGGTATAACCGGCATCGGCACGGGAATAGAGCTGGTGCATATAGTCCGAGCTGAACAGAGGGTCGGTGTCGGCACCGGGAAAATCGCCAAAGCGCCATCCCTGATCGCTAAGCCACGGGTTGACGATGGTGACGGGGATCAGGTCTTCGAGGCCTTTCAGCTTGCGGGCGATCAGCGTGCGCGAGGCCCACGGACAGATCAGCGCGACATACAGGCGATAGCGCCCGGCCTCGGCTTTGAACCCGGCCTCGCCGGTGGGGCCGGCACTGCCATCGGGGGTGATCCAGTTGCGAAAGCTTGAGATCTGGCGCTGAAACCGGCCGTCTTTGTCCTTGGCCTGCACTGGCTGCCAGTCGCTTTGCCATTTGCCTTCGATCAACATTGTTCCGTCTCCGTCCAAAAAAGGGGTCGCCGCGCCAATGGGGCGCGGCGAAGATGTGTCAGGCGCGTTTCAGTTTCGCGCCAAGGGCCAGCGCCCCGTCGCCCAGCAGGGCCAGCGCCATGAGGGCCGCGATCCAGAACACCGGGTATTCCCAGCCGCCGCCCTGATTGCTGAACAGCCAACCGACCGAGGCATGCACGGTGAACACCGCGCCCAGCAGGACCGGGATCAGGCCCAAAGCCACCCAGCGGGTATAGACACCGGCGATCAGCGCCACGGCACCGGCCAGTTCGGCAGCGATCACCAGATAGGCCAGCGCGCCGGGCAGGCCGATGCTTTGAAAGAACCCGGCGGTGCCGGCGGGGGTGAAGACGATCAGCTTGAGCAGACCATGCGCCAGAAACGCGATGCCGGTGGCAAGACGCAGAACAAGCGCGGCGTAGGGAGCAGTTTTAAGATCCAACATTTTCGTTTCCTTTCAGGGATTAACGCGACAGCCACGCCGGCGCGATCTGCGTGCCGTGACCCAGCATGTAGCCAAATTGGATGTTCAGATAGCCAAGCGGCTCAAGGTGGCGGGCCGAGGCCAGCGCCCCGGTATCGACCGGGTCGAACCCGGCATCTGCGGCGATTGCGAGAACCGTTGCCCGTGCGGCTTCGTCATCCGAGGCGACATAGGTCGGCAGTTTGCGATCGCCGAAGTCCAGACCATCGGCATAGACCTGTGCAAAGACGGTGTTGAATGCCTTGACGACGCGGGCGCCGCTCAGGGCCTTGGCGGTCTCCTCGGCGGCCGAGGTGCTGTGGCCGATGGCCAGACCCGAGAAGTCCTCGGTCACGGGGTTCGATACGTCAACGACGATCTTGCCGTTGAAATCCGCCGTGTCCGCCAGACCGGCAATGGCCGGGAACGGCACGGCCAGAATGACCACTTCGGCCAGTTTGACCGCCTGCGCCACGTCCGTGCCTTGCAGCGACAGCCCATGTTCGGCGTTCAGCTTTGCCGCCGCGTCCGGACCCGAGCTTGCGTCACTGCCAGCCAGCACAACGCCGTGTTTGGTTTTGCCAAGGGTAACAGCAAGGCCCGAGCCGATGTTCCCTGTGCCGATGATTGCGATATTCATTTTGCGTCTCCAAATTCCTGCGGCGTTGGGCCGCTTGTGATGAGACGGATATGCCTCTTTTGATTGGTCAGAAAAACATCCCTGTTGGCGAATGATTTTCGCCGTGGTATTCACAATCTATGGATCTGGTCGATGGCATGAAAACCTTTGTGGCGGCGGTCGAGACCGGCTCGTTCACCGCAGCGGCCGACCGTTTGGGCATCTCGAAAAAGCTGGTCAGCAAATATGTGGCCCAGCTTGAGGATCGTCTGGGCGTGCGCCTGCTGCACCGCACCACCCGCAAGCTTAGCCTGACCGAGGCCGGTCAGGGCTATTACGCCCGCTGTGCCGATCTGATCGAGGAAATCGAGGCGCTGGCAACTTCAATGCGGACCGAGGGCGAGGGCCTGTGCGGCACGTTGCGAATTTCGGCTCCGTCCAGCTTTGGCGAATTATACGTTCTGCCGCTGGTGCGCGATTTCGGGGCGCTGCACCCGGATCTGACCATCGATCTGCGGCTGAACGACCGCTATGTCGATCTGGCTGAAGAGGGCTTTGATCTGGCGATCCGCATTGGCGCGATGGAGGATTCCAGCATGATCTCGCGCCGTCTGGCAACGGCGGAAATGTGGGTCGTGGCGACGCCGGATTTTCTGCGCAGCCACGGCACGCCGCAAGTGCCCGGCGATTTGGCCGATTTCAACTGTATCCGCGATACCAACATGCGGGCCGGGCAGGCGTGGCCGTTTACCGTGAACGGTCAAAGTCAGCGCATCGCGGTCGATGGCAAGTTTCTGGTCAACAGCGCCACTGCGACCCGGCGGCTGGCGCTGGGCGGGCATGGTTTGGCGCTGTGCCCCGATTACGTCATCAGCGCCGATGTCGCCGCCGGGCGGCTGATACGAGTGCTGGCCGATTTCGCGGTTCCGGCTCTGGATATCCGGGCGGTGTTCCTGAACCCCCGGCATATGCCGGTCAAACAGCGGATGTTCATGGATTTCCTCAGCCGCCGCTTTCGCGAATGCCCCGGTTGGGCCAATCTGAACGATCGGGATCAGGGGCGCGGGGCCTCGTAGCCCAGATTGGCCGAAACCTCGGCCGCGGCGCGCAACAGGGCGTTGATCTGATCGTCGGTCGGCGGGTCGGTAATGAACTGGATCGAATCCGACATGGCGAGGGTGCCGACGAAATTTCCCAACGCGCCAAAGACCGGCGCCGCCAGCGCGTTCAGCCCGATCACCACCTGATTGGGCGCCACCGCCCAGCTGTTCTGGCGGGTCTGCTCGATCTCGCGCTTCAGCTCCTGCGGATTGGTGATCGTGTAGGGCGAGGTCTGTTCCAGCTCGCGCGACAGCGTGTCCCGCATCAGGTCCGGCCCGCCAAAAGCCAGCGTGACCTTGCCCTGCGCGCTGGCATGCAGCGGCAACAGCGACCCCGGTTTAACCGCGATCTCGATATTCGAGCGGCTGGGGATCATCAAAAGCACCCGGGCGGCGCCGTTCTCAAGCTGGCTGACCGACACCGCATGGCCGACCTCGTCCCGCAAGGCGCGGGCAACGTGACGGGCGGCGGTGACCAGCCCGAAATTCTCGCTGACGGCCTGACCCAGCGCCATCAGACGACCGCTGATGCTGTAACGCTCGGTCTCGGGGTTGCGGATCAGATAGCCCGCCGCGACCAGCGTCTGCAAATGTCGGTGGATGCGGCTTTTGGTGGTGTCAAAGGTGCGGGCCAGTTCGGTCACCCCGACCGAGCTGTCGCAACGGGCGACCACTTCGAGAATCCCAAGCGCGAATTCGACCGACCGGACATTGCCGCCCTTGGGTTCTGTTGTGCCCGCCTTTGCCACGTTTGCCCGCCCTTTCCTTGGTTCAACCCGTCATAATCGCTTAGCCCGGCATGGGATAGTCCCCGGCGTTCAGAACCCAGCCGTCCGTTTGCGAGAAATCCATGCGCGGCGGCGAAAAGATATCGATCAGCTGGTTGTTGCCCGGACCGGTCCCGCGCGAGGTATGGATCGCCGGCGGCGGAATCACTACCAACGACGGCGCATCGCAGTCCAGTTGCAGGTCGTCGCGCCATTCATTCATGTCCGTGGTCCACGGCCAACGCAGGTGATGGGCAAAACTGCCGCTCAGTGCCAGCGAGCCCTGTTCGAAATCGTCATGGTGATGCGGCGACATCTTGGTGATGTCGCGCGGTC
>NZ_JBFHDW010000242.1:0-4090 GCF_041584535.1 Actibacterium sp.
TGGAAAACCTGTCCGTGGCCTTGGGCAAAACATGGTCGCCAACCCCGCATTTCAAGGAAAAATACCTGCGCGGCGCGGATGAACTGGAACTGGTGCGCTCGGGGTTGGATGACACGATGCGCACCGCTTACCAGTCGATGCGCGAGGTCTGGCACAGCCGCAACGACGTGGCTGACCTGCGCACGGCGGCCTATCTGGTCGGGATCGAACGGGTGGCGACCAGCTATCGCGCCAAAGGGTTGTGAAAACCGGCGGCGGCCCCGAGTCATCTGGACTCTGGCCGCCGCTCAGCCAATATAGTTTGTCATGAGCCTGCCTCCCGGATTCCTTGACGAATTGCGCACGCGCACGTCCCTGTCTCAGGTCGTGGGTCGCAAGGTCATGTGGGATCAGCGCAAGTCGAATCCCGGCAAAGGTGACATGTGGGCGCCATGCCCGTTCCATCAGGAAAAATCGGCTAGCTTTCACGTCGATGACCAAAAAGGTTATTATTATTGCTTCGGCTGCCACGCCAAGGGCGACGCGATCAGCTTTGTCCGCGAGACCGAGAATGTCGGCTTCATGGAAGCGGTCGAGATTCTGGCGGGCGAGGCCGGGATGCCGATGCCGGAACGCGATCCGCGCGCGGTGGAAAAGGCCGATCACCGCAGCCTGCTGATCGGGGTGATGGAGCAGGCGGTGCAGTTCTTTCGCCTGCAACTGAAAACCGCCGCCGCCGCCCCGGCGCGGGACTATCTGGCGCGGCGTGGCCTGTCCGAGGCGGCGCTGGACCGCTGGGAGATCGGCTTTGCCCCGCCGGGTTGGCAGAACCTGTGGGACCATCTGACCGGCAAGGGCGTGGCGCCCGAGCTGATCCTTGGCGCCGGTCTGGCCAAGCCGTCGGACAAGGGCCGCAATCCCTATGATGTGTTTCGTGACCGGATCATGTTCCCGATCCGCGACGCGCGCGGGCGGGCGATTGCCTTTGGTGGTCGCGCCATGGACCCGACCGAAAATGCGAAATACCTGAACAGCCCCGAGACCGATCTGTTCGACAAATCCCGAACCCTGTTCAATCACGCCCGCGCCCGCGAGGCGACCGGCAAGGGTCAGCCTTTGATCGTGGCCGAGGGCTATATGGACGTGATCGCCCTGTCCGAGGCCGGGTTCGGCGCGACTGTCGCGCCTTTGGGCACGGCGGTGACGGATCAGCAATTGCACATGCTGTGGCGGATCAGCCCGGAACCGATCATCGCGCTGGACGGCGACAAGGCCGGTCTGAACGCGGCGCTGCGGGTGATGGATCTGGCGCTGCCGCTGGTCGAGGCCGGGCAGGGGCTGCGCTTTGCCCTGATGCCGCAGGGGCAGGACCCGGACGATGTGATCCGCGCCGGTGGCGCGACGGCGATGCAAAGCCTGATCGCCGCCGCGCGCCCGATGGTCGATCTGCTGTGGCAACGCGAGACCGAAGGCCGCAATTTCGACAGCCCCGAGCGCAAGGCAGCGCTGGACAAGGACCTGCGCGCGACGATCGCCCGGATCAAGGACCCGTCGATCCGCGGCCATTATGGCGAAGAGATCAAGCGCCTGCGTTGGGAACTGTTCGGCCAGCGCAAAACGCCTCAGCGCCCGGGCAAATGGCGCCCCGGCAAGAAACAACCGGCACCGGCGCAGGCCAGCACGAAAAGCTCGGTTCTGGTGTCCGCCGCCGCCGGCTTTGGCCATGAACTGCGCGAGGCGGTTATTCTGGCGACCTTCATCAGCCATCCGGCGCTGATGGAGGAATTTGTCAGCGAACTGGAAGGTCTGGTTTGTCATGCCGCCGATCACCGGCGCATTCAGGCGGAATTGCTGCGGCAGTTGGGCCAGACCGATGTCGAGACGCTGAAGCGCGATCTGGCGCAGGTGGTGGGCGAGGCGCCTCTTGAAAAGCTGTTTGCCCTGCGCCATGTGCAGATAGCGCCGCCGATGCAGGACCCGGACAACATTGAAAAGGCCCGGTTGTGTCTGGCCGAAGAACTGGCCAAGCTGGACGCGGAACGCGGTGCCATCCGCGAAATCGAAGACGCGATCCACGATATGCAGGGTTTGGTGGACGAAGGGCTGACATGGCGGCTGAGCCAAGCCGCCGAAGCGCGCAACCGCGCCGGGCGTGGTGATACGGAAGACAAGGGAGAATATGACATCGGCCCCAACGGTGCCCGGATCAGCCGGGACGAACGCAGCGCCTTCGATGCGCTGCTGGGGCAGATCGACTTTGGCAAGGGCCGGCGGAGGTGACCGTGACGGCGCTGGCAGGAAACGCTAAAGAATCACAGGTAGACGGGTGTGCAGGCGCGTGATTCGCGCTATTGATTCGGTTCAACCGAGGGACCGAATCAGCTTCCCCGCCCTAAGGAGCAGAGAATGGCCGCAAAAGACACCGACGACAGCAAGCAGCAGGACGATCAGGATCAGGAGATGGCTCTGGACATGAGCCAGGCCGCGGTCAAGAAGATGATCGCCGAGGCGCGCGAGCGTGGGTATATCACCTACGAACAACTCAATCAGGTGCTGCCGCCGGATCAGGTTGCCTCGGAACAGATCGAGGACGTGATGTCGATGCTGTCCGAAATGGGCATCAACATCATCGAAGAGGAAGAGGCCGACGAGGATGACTCGAAATCCGGCGGCGCTCTGACCGAAACCTCGAATTCGCGTGAACTCGCGGTTTCCACCTCTGAAACCGAAAAGCTGGACCGCACCGATGACCCGGTGCGCATGTATCTGCGCGAGATGGGCAGCGTCGAGTTGCTGTCGCGCGAGGGCGAAATCGCCATCGCCAAGCGCATCGAGGCCGGCCGCAACACCATGATCGCCGGTCTGTGCGAAAGCCCGCTGACCTTTCAGGCCATCACCATCTGGCGCGACGAACTTCTCAGCGAAGACATTCTGCTGCGCGATGTGATCGATCTGGACGCGACCTTTGGCCGCTCGATCGAAGAAGACGGCGAAGACGACAGCCCGGTTGTGGTCAACGGTCTGGACGCCACCGGCGTCGGGGCCGAGCAAAAGAAAGACGACACGCCGGAACTGGATGCGGACGGCAACCCGATCAGTTCGGATGATGACGACGAAGATGACGAACAGGCCAACATGTCGCTGGCCGCGATGGAAGCCGCGCTGAAACCGCGCGTGCTGGAGACGCTGGACCTGATCGCCCGCGATTACACGCTGCTGGCCGATATGCAGGATCAACGGATGTCGGCGACGCTGAACGAGGACGGGTCGTTCTCGGCCACCGAAGAATCCGCCTATCAAAAGCTGCGCTCGGAAATCGTCGAGCTGGTGAATGAACTGCACCTGCACAACAACCGCATTGAGGCGCTGATTGACCAGCTTTATGGCATCAATCGCAAGATCATGCAGATCGACAGCGCCATGGTGAAACTGGCCGATCAGGCCCGGATCAACCGCCGTGAATTCGTCGACGAATATCGCGGCTATGAACTGGACCCCGCCTGGATGGAGCGCATGGCCGAGAAAGCCGGTCGCGGCTGGCAGGCGCTGATCGAACGCTCGGCCGACAAGGTCGAGGAACTGCGCAACGACATGGCTCAGGTCGGGCAATATGTCGGCGTCGATATCAGCGAATTCCGCCGGATCGTGCAGCAGGTCCAGAAGGGCGAGAAAGAGGCGCGTCAGGCCAAGAAAGAAATGGTCGAGGCCAACCTGCGTCTGGTGATCTCGATCGCCAAGAAATACACCAACCGCGGCCTGCAATTCCTTGATCTTATTCAGGAAGGCAACATCGGCCTGATGAAGGCGGTCGACAAGTTCGAATACCGCCGCGGCTATAAATTCTCGACCTATGCGACATGGTGGATCCGTCAGGCGATCACTCGCTCGATCGCGGATCAGGCCCGCACCATCCGTATTCCGGTGCACATGATCGAAACGATCAACAAGCTGGTCCGCACCGGTCGCCAGATGCTGCACGAAATCGGCCGCGAACCGACGCCCGAGGAACTGGCTGAAAAGCTGCAAATGCCGCTGGAAAAGGTCCGCAAGGTGATGAAGATCGCCAAGGAACCGATCAGCCTTGAAACCCCGATCGGCGACGAGGAAGACA
>NZ_JBFHDW010000243.1:0-4078 GCF_041584535.1 Actibacterium sp.
CTTGTCGCGCACGATCGGTGTGCCATCCTCAGTTCGTGGAACCGCGATCGGTTTCAGATAGGGCCTGCCCAGATCGAACACCGCTTCGTAGCCAAGGTTCGCGCCGTTTTCGAGCCGAACACAGGTGCGATACCTGTTGTTGAAAGCGATAAATATCCACAGCACGAGGACGATGCACGGAAGCAGGGCCAATCCGGAAAGTGCACGCAAGACACTGATCTCATGCTTGTTCCGCTGGAAATTCATCGGAATTCACTGAGTGCTGCGTCGGCGTAGAAGCGCCCCCGGAAACGGGCGCCCCACTGATCGGTAATCGAATACGGTTCACCGGTGTGAATGCCGAGCCTCAGCCGTCCATTCCGGCGTCCACGCAGGTAGTCATTCAGCGGTCTGTGAATGTTCTCGTAAATTGTCTCACCAAGATCGAAACCTTCTACGCCGATATCGGCCGGATCGGCGAATGCATCCTCCAGATAGAATTCGACTTGTCCCGAGACCATCAGGATGCCGAATTCGGCGCTGCAGGTTCCCGCAAAGCGGCCACCTATTGTCGTATCTCCGATGCTGAACACGATCCCGGTCATGTTGTAGATGTTGACGAAATCGTCAGGAAGGCCTCGTTTGGGTGCCTTCGGGCGACCTGCGCAATGTGATTTTTCATGCGGCTGTGCACTTCGCCCCAATATGGCACGCATTCCATGCGACGCACCAAGGTCGTTCAGATATATTGCAAAACCGGGAATCTGCGGGCCGTGCAACCGCTACTTGGCCATACCCAGAAGATGGATAGTCGGTGCGGTATCTGGGCATCGGTCCGGAGGATGCGCTGGCCATTGCCGAAGCCGTGGATCTGTAAAGTTTGATGCCCGCAGGAGCCATTTGAAACCGCCTGAAAATGCGATAGGTTTCGGGGATGTCGCTTCATCTGCCTTCATTCTTTCCCCTGCGCGAGGGGCGCGTGCATGAGGTTTGTGGCCCCGCCTCGGCGGGGTTTTCTGCCATTGCTGCGGCGGTTGCGAGGGCGCGTGCGCTTTGGGTTCAGGAGGCGTGGCTTGCGGATATGCTGACCCCTGCGGGTATGATGCCGTTCATTGAACCTGCCGACCTGTTGCTGGCCAGAACGCAAAATCAGACCGACAGTCTGGCGGTTGCCGAAGAGGCGCTCAACAACGGTAGCCTTCCTATTGTCGTGCTTGAGGTGACGCGCCCCCTCGATCTGCGCGAGGGGCGGCGGTTGCAGCTTGCCGCCAAGGCGGGCGGCACGACGGGGCTGTGTATCATCCCCGAAGGCATGGGCTCGAATGCCGCTGAGACACGATGGAAGGCGACTCCTGTCTTTGATCGCGCAAACGGAGACTCGACTCTGATGCGGTGGGAAATTATTAAGAACAAATCAGGAACACTAGGTGCCTGGAATGTTCGATGGGATCAGAAAACGCGTCGTTTGCATGTGGTTCCCCCGGTTGGCGAGCGACCGGGTTCTGCGCGCACGTCCAGTTGACGGCCCCTTCGCGATCACGCTCAAGTCGAACAACACCGAGCGGCTTTATTGCCTCAACGAGACCGCCGAACGGCTCGGGCTGACGCGCGGCATGAGCTTTGCCGATGCCCGCGCCTTTTGCCCCGATCTGATCAGCCAGCCCGCGCGGCCCGATCTCGATGCCCGGTTTCTCGCCACCCTGCGCCGCTGGGCGACGCGCTATTGCCCGTGGGTCGGGCGCGATGGCGTGGACGGGTTGGTCTTGGATGTCACCGGTTCGACCCATCTCTGGGGCGGTGAGTCGGAGATGCTGGCGGATATTCAAAGCCGCGCGATAGGCGCCGGGCTAACGCTCCGGATAGGCTGTGCGGCGACCCGTGGCGCGGCGTGGGCTTTTGCGCATTATGGGTCGGGAGCGGAGGCGCTGACCGATCTGCCGGTTGCCGCGCTGCGCCTTCAAGAAGCGACCGTCACGGCGCTGCAGCGTCTCGGCCTGCGCACCATCGGCGATCTCTCGTCCGCCGCCCGCGCTTCGCTGGCCCGCCGTTTCGGTCCCGATCTGTTGCTCCGTTTCGATCAGGCCATGGGGCAGGTCCCCGAACCTGTCATGCCCGAAACCGAACCGCCCCACTTTGCCACCCGCATAAGCCTACCGGAACCAATCGGTCTGACCGGGGACGTGATGGGCATCACTGCCCGGCTTCTGGCCCTGCTTTGCGACAAGCTCAACAGGTATGAAATGGGCGCGCGCCGTCTCACCCTCACCCTGCGCCGGGTCGATCAAGGCAGCGCAGTGGTCGAGCTGCGCCTTGCCGCCGCCATGCGCGATCCGCAACGGATTTTGCCGCTGTTCGAGCGCGGTGTCGGCGAGGTGGACGCAGGTTTTGGCATTGATCAGATCCGGCTTGAGGCGACGGGTGTCGAACCGCTCCCGGTGCAACAGATTGGTAATCACCATCGTTCCCCCGATCAACTTAACGACCTGATCACCCGGATTGGCACGCGCATCGGGCTGGAAAACATTCAACGCTTTCTTCCCGCCGACAGCCACATCCCGGAGCGCAGCTTTACCATCGCCCCTGCCGCGTTCAGCGCCCCCGACAGCGCATGGTCCTGCATGCGCCCCCGCCCCTTGCGTCTCTTCCCGCCGGAACCGATTGCCGGGCAGGGGTCAGAGCCGCCCAAACACTTCCGCTGGCGACGCATGTCGCTGACCACCGGACGCGCCATCGGCCCCGAACGCATCGCGCCGGAATGGTGGCTGCCGGATGAGACATGGCGCAGCGGTGTGCGCGATTACTGGCGGATCGAGACCCGCGAGGGCCGCCGCCTGTGGCTGTTTCACACACCGCAAAACCCCGGCTGGTTCGTGCAGGGGGAATTCGCATGAGCTACGCCGAGCTTTGCGTCACCTCGAATTTCACCTTCCTCACCGGCGCCTCGCACCCCGAAGAGCTGATGTTGCGCGCCGCCGAACTGGGGCTGGAGGCCATCGCCATCACCGACCGCAACACGCTTGCCGGTGTGGTGCGAGCCTATTCCGCGCTCAAAACCCTGCGCGATGAACTGGCTGAACAGCTCTGCGTCCGGTCTTCGCATCGGGTCGATCCCAGTTCACGCCAGGAGATCGGTTCGCCACAGGTCCTGTCGGCCCCCTCCCTCCCGAAGCTGCCGAAACTCATCGTCGGAACCCGGCTTGTGCTGCGCGATTGCCCGGTCGAATGGCTTGCGCTGCCCACGGACCGCGCAGCCTATCATCGGCTGTCCCGGCTTTTGACCTTGGGCAAGCGGCGGGCGGAGAAGGCTGCGTGTCATCTCGACCTGAGCGATCTGGAAGTGGGGTGTCAGGGGATGATCCTGATTGCCCTGCCGCCGAAAGATCTGTCCCACGCGCAACCGGCACTCGGGCAGCTGCAACGCCGCTACCCCGGTCAGGTCTTTCTCGGCGCGGCACCCCGTTTTGACGGTTCCGATCAAGCGTGGTTCGATGCCTGCGCCGCGCTGGCGTTCCGGTGCTCGACGCCAATGGTGGCAGTCGGCGATGTGCTCATGCATCACGGACGGCGGCGCAGGCTTGCCGATATTCTGACCTGTCTGCGCGAGGGGCTGACCATCGACCAGATCGGCACGAAAGCCCTCCCCAATGCCGAGCGCCGCCTCAAAGGGGCCTCCGACATGGCGCGACTCTATCGGAACCACCCGGCGGCGCTCAAACGCACGTTGGAGATTGCCGCGCGTTGTGGCTTCGATCTCTCGGAGCTGAGCTACGAATACCCGGATGAGATGTCCGACGGCGAAGCACCGCAGGCCCGGCTGGAACGTCTGGCGCGCACGGGGCTGCATCGCCGTTATCCGAAGGGCGCGTCCGAGCGTGTGCATCAGTTGATGGACAAGGAACTGTCCCTGATCGGGGAGCTGAAATACGCGCCCTATTTCCTCACCGTGCATGACATTGTGCAGGAGGCGCGGTCGCGTGGCATTCTCTGCCAGGGGCGCGGCTCGGCGGCCAATTCCATCCTCTGTTATCTTCTCGGCATCACCGACGTCTCCCCCGACATGATCGGCATGGTGTTCGAGCGCTTCATCTCGCGCCATCGC
>NZ_JBFHDW010000244.1:0-4069 GCF_041584535.1 Actibacterium sp.
GCGTCGATGCCCAGCAGGCTAAGGGCATGGGTCAGGTCCAGCCAGTTCTTGCCCGCCGCCACCAGACCGATTTTCGCGCCGGGTCGCCCCCAGACGCGCTTGTCGATTTTGTTAGCATGGGCAAAGGCTTCGGCGGCGAACCTCTTGTGATCTATCAGCCGCGCCTCTTGCGGAATCCAGTGGTCGCCCAGCCGGATATTCAACCCGCCCTCGGGCAGTTTCAGATCGGGGATCACATAGGGGTCGGTCGGCACCTTGCCATCGACGACCGAGGTCACCTCGACCGTGTCCTTCATCACCTTCAGCCCGACCCACAGGCCCGAATAGCGCGACAGCGCATAGCCATACAGGCCGAAATCCATGATTTCCTGCACCCCGGCGGGCGATAGAACCGGCATATAGGCATCGACCATCGCCCAGTCGGATTGATGGCAGGTGGTCGAGCTTTCGCCGGTATGATCGTCGCCCATCGCCATGATGACGCCGCCATGGCGCGCACTGCCCGCCATGTTGGCGTGACGCATCACGTCGCCGCTGCGATCGACGCCGGGACCCTTGCCATACCACAGGCCAAAGACACCATCGAACCGGCCCTCGCCGCGCAGTTCGGCCTGTTGCGTGCCCCACAGTGCGGTGGCGGCAAGGTCTTCGTTCAGACCTGGCTGAAACACGATATCGCTGCCCTGAAGATCGGCGCGCGCCCTGGCCATCTGCATGTCCACTGCCCCCAAGGGCGAGCCGCGATACCCGGTCACGTATCCGCCGGTATTCAGCCCCGCCGCCCGGTCGCGGGCCTTTTGCATCAGCATCAGCCGCACCAGCGCCTGTGTGCCATTCAGCAGCACAGGGGATTTTTCGAGGTCATATTTGTCATGCAGAGTCACATCTGGCCGGCTCATTCCGCACCTCCCGTCGCGAATGTGGCATATGTGCATGATAGGTCAAAAAAACTGACCTACAAAATCAATTTATATTAAGTCTTCATTTGCAAACGGGTTTTTACACACGTTAGGTATCTTACTGAAAATGCATGGCAGCTTTGCGGGAATTGCAAAATGGACTGGGATAAACTCAGAATCTTTCACGCCGTGGCCGATGCAGGCAGTCTGACCCATGCGGGGGATGTGCTGCACCTGTCGCAATCGGCCGTGTCGCGCCAGATCAGGGCGCTGGAAGAAAGCCTGAACACCACCTTGTTCCACCGCCACGCGCGGGGGCTGATTCTAACCGAACAGGGTGAATTGCTGTTCGATGCCACCGTGGCGATGAGCAAACGCCTTGATGCCGCCGAGGCCCGGATTCGCGACAGCGAAGAGGAAATGATCGGCGAACTGCGGGTGACCACCACCACCGGCTTTGGCACACTGTGGCTGGCACCGCGCCTGCCCAAGCTTTACGAAAAATACCCCGACCTGAAAATCGACCTGATGCTGGAAGAGCGCGTGCTGGACCTGCCGATGCGCGAGGCCGATGTCGCCATCCGCATGAAAGAACCCAGCCAGGCCGACCTGATCCGCAAGCGCCTGATGACGCTGCGGATGCGGCTTTACGCCTCGCGCGCCTATCTGGACGAACGCGGCGTGCCCGAGTCCGCAAGCGATCTGCACAATCACCGCCTGATCTCGCAGAACCCCAAGGCGCCGCAAGTCGCCGCCGGCGCGCTGATGGTGCAAGAGCTGATGCAGCATGACATCGCCTCGACCCTGACGGTGAACAACTATTTCGGGGTGCTGCAAGGCGTGATCAACAATCTGGGCATCGGCGCCCTGCCCGATTACCTGACCGAGGATTTCCCCGATCTGATCCGGGTGCTGCCCGAAATCGAAAGCAGCGAAGTGCCGGCATTTCTGGCCTATCCCGAGGAATTGCGCCATTCCAAGCGGGTCGCCGTGTTCCGCGATTTCGTGACCGAAGAAATTTTCGAGCACCGCCGCCGCCGGAAAGAAGCCTCTAAGATGTGAGATTTGCGCAACAGGCATATCAGCCATGTTGCACCTGCGGCATTTTTTTCTTGAAGAGAATCTCGTGGCTACCTAATTCAGGTGGCGAAGGCAGTGGTTGATCCACTGATCTTTACCTCCCTGTTGGACTTTGGCCGAGCATTGCTCGGCCTTTTTTTTGCACTTGCGCAAAACCGCTTTGCCAATTTTGCCTGTTTTCATGGCGGGTTTGGTGCAGGGTCCGCATTTCCGCTGCGTCGGTCTTGAGCTTTCCAACAGCGCCGCCGCAGCCGCCCGACCCGGTCTTCGGATGTTGCCGCAGCGCAACGCGGGTGATGCTGCAACCGCACAGTGCGCTTGATCTTTGGCCCCTCTGCCCGGCCCAGACCGGGTTTTTGCCGCTGAATCGCATGGAACTGCGGTTCCGGTCGCTGCCCCCCCTTTTCCATCGCCGCGCCATGTCCTATGAGACCGTCAGTTTCCGGCCCAGGGGGAAGACATGCAAGAACCGCAGATCACCGAAGAGCTGATTGCCGCACACGGCCTCAAGCCCGATGAATACGCCGAGATCCTGAGGTTGTTGAACCGCGATCCCACCTTTACCGAGCTGGGCATCTTCTCGGCCATGTGGAACGAGCATTGCTCTTACAAGTCCTCGAAGAAATGGCTGCGCACCCTGCCGACCACCGGCCCGCAGGTCATCTGCGGCCCCGGCGAAAACGCCGGTGTGGTCGATATCGGTGACGGTCAGGCCGTGGTCTTTAAAATGGAAAGCCACAACCACCCGTCCTACATCGAACCCTATCAAGGCGCGGCCACCGGCGTTGGCGGCATTCTGCGCGACGTGTTCACCATGGGCGCCCGCCCGATCGCGGCGATGAACTCGCTCTCGTTCGGCGAAACCAGTCACCCCAAGACCCGCCAGCTGGTCAATGGCGTGGTCGAAGGCGTCGGCGGTTACGGCAACTGTTTCGGCGTCCCCACCGTGGGCGGCGAGGTTCGGTTCCACCCGGCCTATAACGGCAACTGTCTGGTCAACGCCTTCGCGGCGGGTCTGGCCGATGCCGACAAGATTTTCTACTCGGCCGCTTCGGGCGTCGGGATGCCCGTGGTCTATCTGGGCGCCAAGACCGGCCGCGACGGCGTCGGCGGTGCCACCATGGCCTCGGCCGAATTCGACGACACGATCGAAGAAAAGCGCCCCACCGTTCAAGTCGGCGATCCGTTCACCGAAAAACGTCTGATGGAAGCCACACTTGAACTGATGGCCACCGGGGCGGTGATCTCGATTCAGGACATGGGCGCTGCCGGTCTGACCTGCTCGGCCGTGGAAATGGGCGACAAGGGCGATCTGGGTGTCGAGCTGAACCTCGACTGGGTGCCGCAGCGCGAAGAGAACATGACCGCCTATGAAATGATGCTGTCGGAATCTCAGGAACGCATGCTGATGGTGCTGAAGCCCGAGAAAGAGGCCGAAGCCCGCGCCGTGTTCGAAAAATGGGATCTGGATTTCGCCATCGTCGGCCACACCATCGACGAGGACCGCTTCCTGATCAAACACTGCGGTCAGATCATGGCCGACCTGCCGCTGAAGGCGCTGTCGGGCACCGCGCCCGAATATGACCGCCCGTGGATTGAAACCCCCGCGGCCGAACCGCTGGCCGATGTGCCCGGCGTCGATCCGATCGACGGCCTGCGCGCCTTGCTGGCCAGCCCGAACTATGCCGCCAAGAACTGGGTGTTCGAACAATACGACACCCAAGTCATGGCCGACACCATCCGCACCCCCGGTCTGGGCGCGGGCGTGATCCGCGTGCACGGCACGGACAAGGCGCTGGCCTTTACCAGCGACGTCACCCCGCGCTACGTCAAGGCCAACCCGGTCGAGGGCGGCAAACAGGCGGTGGCCGAGGCTTTCCGCAACCTCTGCGCGGTTGGCGCGCTGCCGTTGGCGACCACCGACAACCTGAACTTCGGCAACCCCGAAAAGCCCGAGATCATGGGCCAGTTCGTCGGCGCGATCAAAGGCATCGGCGAGGCTGTCGCGGCGCTCGACATGCCGATCGTTTCGGGCAACGTCTCTCTTTATAATGAGACCGACGGCACCGCGATCCTGCCGACGCCCACCA
>NZ_JBFHDW010000245.1:0-4059 GCF_041584535.1 Actibacterium sp.
ACCAGCGCACCGTCGAATTCGCCGTGGCGTTCAAGATATTCGGCGCGGGTGCCTGCGGTTTCCAGAATAGACGACCATTCATCCCCGGCCGCATCGGGCCGGGTCAGCGCGATCCGAAATCCCGCGTCGATCAGACGGGCGGTGTTTTCCGAGCGCTCCAGATATCGGAACATCCAAAACAGGCCGCCAGCGGTTTTGCCAAGCATCGCCTTATTCCCCCAATACCCAAGTGTCTTTGGTGCCGCCGCCCTGGCTTGAGTTGACCACCAACGAGCCCTTTTTCAGCGCCACGCGCGTCAGGCCGCCCGGGGTGATGTCAATCTTGTCAGGGCTGACCAGAACAAAGGGCCGCAGATCGACATGGCGCGGCGACAGGCCGGCCTTGGTCAGGATCGGGCAGGTGGACAGGGCCAGCGTCGGCTGGGCGATGTAATTGCCGGGCCGGGCGTTCAGCTTGGCGCGGAAAGTGGCGATCTCTTTCTTCGAGGCCGCCGGACCGACCAGCATCCCATACCCGCCCGAGCCGTGAACCTCTTTCACCACCAGCTCTTCCAGATTTTCCAGCACATAGGCCAGATCGTCGGGGTCTGAACAGCGGAAGGTCGGCACGTTCTGAAGGATCGCCTTTTCGCCGGTATAGAACTCGACGATATCGGGCATGTAGCTGTAGATCGCCTTGTCATCGGCAATGCCGGTGCCGGGGGCGTTGGCAATGGTGATGCCGCCCGCGCGATAGACATCCATGATCCCCGGAATGCCCAGCAAGCTGTCGGGATTAAAGGTCAGCGGATCAAGGAAATCGTCATCGACCCGGCGATACAGCACGTCGATCGGGGTAAAGCCGCGGGTGGTGCGCATGGCGATACGGCCATCGACGACGCGACAGTCGTGACCCTCGACCAGTTCGGCACCCATGTGATCGGCAAGGAAGGAATGCTCGAAATAGGCCGAGTTGTGGATGCCCGGCGTCAGCACGCCAACCACCGGCGTGCCGGTCGTGGCGCTGGGCGCGCAGGCGGCCAGAGACCGGCGCAGGCGCGACGGGTAGTCCGAAACCTCGCGCACCTTGATGCGGCTGAACAGTTCCGGGAACATGCGCAGCATGGTCTCGCGGTTTTCCAGCATATAGGACACGCCGGACGGGGTGCGGGCGTTGTCTTCGAGGACGTAAAACTCGTCCTCGCCGGTGCGCACCAGATCGACGCCGACAATATGGGTATAGACCCCACCCGGCGGTGAAACCCCGATCATCTGCGGCAGAAACGCCTCGTTCTGGGTGATCAGGTGTTCAGGGATGCGACCGGCCCGCAGGATTTCCTGACGGTGATAGATATCGAACAGGAAGGCGTTGATCGCCCGGACCCGTTGTTCGATGCCCTTGGTCAGGCGCGACCATTCCCGGTCGGAAATGATCCGGGGCACGATGTCGAACGGGATCAACCGCTCGTCGGCATCGGCCTGACCGTAGACGTTGAAGGTGATACCGGTGCGGCGAAAGAACGTCTCGGCCTCGCGGGATTTCCGTTGCAGTCGCTTCAGCTGTTCATCTGAGAACCAGCCATAGTAATCCTGATAAGGGCCACGCGCGTTGCCGTCGGGCTGGAGAAGTTCGTCAAAAAAGCGATGCGTGTCTGTCATAAATCTTACGTTATGACCTTGGCTGACAGCCGCAATATCCCGTGGTTGCCGATACGAGGGAATTGTCAAAATTCACGAACGCGCCGGGGAAGGTGATGAAAGATTAAGCATTCATGTCTCGATCCACAGGGTAACCGGGCCGTCATTGATCAAAGAAACGGCCATATCGGCGCCAAATTCGCCCGTTTGCGTGGGAATCCCTCGTGCGCTTAATTCCTGCGCAACCAGTTCATAAAGGGCGCGGCCCAGCTCGGGCGCGGCGGCAGAGGAAAACCCCGGACGATTCCCGCGCGAGGTGTCGCCGGCCAGCGTGAACTGGCTGACCACCAGCGCCCCGCCGCCAATGTCGCTAAGCGAAAGGTTCATCTTTCCGGCCTCGTCCCGAAAGATCCGCAGCTTGGCGATCTTGGCCGCCATCGTCCGCGCCTGATCGGGGCTGTCGCCCTGCATGGCGCAGACCAGCACCAACAGGCCCGGCCCGGTTTCGCCGATCAACTGGCCGTCGACACGGACCGCGGCCTCGCTGACCCGTTGCACCAATGCGCGCATGTTTGTCTCCGTTCCGCTGGCCCGCCGCGCGGTTGCGGCGGGGTTGATGTATATCAATGACAAATTGTTCGCAAAGGTCACAATTTTGAACATTGGTCATGACGCGCCTGACGTGTCGGTCCGAAATCAGTTTCATGCATCCGGCGCAGGGGGGAGAGACCGGCGCGTTCCGCAACTGACGGGACAGGATGCTGGCACGGCCCCGAGGGAAACCCCGGGGCCGTCGTCCGTTTACTGGTTCTGAGCGATCAGATAGCCGACAATGCCAGCGACAATTGCCCCCAGCACCACCGCCACGGCGATCTTCCATGCCGACCACGGCCGTTCGCCCTGAACCCGGCCAGTGCGGCCATTGACCACAAAGCGATAGGTCTTGCCGCGATATTTGTAAGCCGCCAGCCAGACCGGCAGCAGGATGTGTTTAAAGGTCACGTCCGAGATCGCGGTGTTACAGTCGATGATCCGCTGGCGGTCGCCGCCAATGTCGAACCGGATGTCGCGCTCGATCACGCGCTGCATCTGATCGCGGGCATCGTCATAGGCCTCGGTCAGCTCAATGGTATAGCCCTCGGCCCGGAACCCGGCCAGATATTCGGGCGTGTAGGGTTCCAGCGCCGACAGATCCCACGGTTGCAGCGCATCGGTATAGCGTTTCGGCAGGGTTTTTGAGGCCAGCACCAGCACATCGTCAAAGAACCGCGCCACCCGGCCCGATTTCGGCGTCCAGCGCACCTTGGCCACCTGCACCTGATGCGGTTTGCCGTCGCGGATCTGGGTGTGGGTTTCGTAATAGACCGTGCCGCGCTCGCCGCGATAGGCGGTGCGGGTGTCGGCATCAAACGTCCAGTAGGGCACGTAAATGCCCTGCATCTTGCGGCCCTTGCGGGCATAGTCTTTCAGCCCGTTCGGTGCGAACCAGAGCCGGCCCAGCCAATCGGTCATCGCGCCGCGGGCCGCGATTTCATCCAGCGCGAAGGGCAGCAGCGCCTTGGGCTTGATCTGGCGGTGAGTGCCGGTGTCGGTGACCACGGGCGTGGCGCAGAACGGGCATTCGGTGGCGTGAATATCGGGGTCGAATTCGATTTGGGCGCCGCAATTGGGGCAGGACAGAATCCGGGTTTCCTCGATCTCGGCGGCAGGCAATTGCGCGGCCAGCGCGGCGCGGAAATCCAGCTCGCGGATCGGGGCGGGGCCCGGCGGATCGGCCAGCGGCTGGGTATGGCCGCAATGGTCGCAGACCAGCAGACCGCCCTCGGGGGCAAATCGCATGTCGGCGCCGCATTGATCGCAGGGAAAGCGATGCTCTTGCGGCGTTGGCGGCGGCGGCGGGGGGGACATGAGATTCTTGCCTCCGGCGGGAGTATTTAGACCAGGAAAAGATGCGGATCAGGCGCCGGGGGGCGGCGGCGGCAGCACGGTAAAGAGTTGCGCCAGTTCGGCCACGTCCTCGGCGCGTTTCCAGCCGTCCTGACCAGCGGTCCAGACAAAGGTTTCGCGGGTCAGCGCGCCATCGGCAGCCATGCGGCCAAGGCTGGCGCGGCTGAACGGACCCTTGGTCTGGCCGTTCTCGGCGACATGCCAGACATGTTCGACCGGCGGCGGGGGCGGCGCGGCGGGGGCGGCGGCTTGCGGCGCGGGCGCGCCCCACGGGCCGGTTTGCGCCATCTGCCCGGCCATCGCCATGCCCAGACCGGCGCCAATGCCTGCGCCCATGCCGGCGCCGGCGCCGCCGGGGTTGCGGGCGGCAGCGGTCATGGCTTCGGCGGCGGAATATTGGGTGAACTTACCCAGATCGCCGGCCAGCCCCATCGAGGTGCGCTTGTCCAGCGCCTGTTCGACTGCGGGCGGCAAGCTGATGTTTTCAATGTAGAA
>NZ_JBFHDW010000246.1:0-4045 GCF_041584535.1 Actibacterium sp.
AATCATGTCGGTCACCGACAGCTGGACCCCGAACAAAGCCCGCGAAGCCGAAAAGGTGTTTGGCGCCGACGATCTGGCCCACCCGGCGGTTAACTATCTGCATAACGTCGCTGGCCCGGTCTATCTGGGTGGTCCGGTCACCGGCCTGCAACAGCCGGTGCATTACGATTTCAAAGGCCGCCGCGACACGCCGAACGAATTGCGCGCCTATTTCCGCAAGCTGGGCTGGAACAAGGTCGTCGCCTTCCAGACCCGCAACCCGCTGCACCGCGCCCACCAGGAACTGACCTTCCGCGCCGCGCGCGAGGCTCAGGCCAACCTGGTGATCCACCCGGTCGTCGGCATGACCAAGCCGGGCGATGTCGATCACTTCACCCGCGTGCGCTGTTACGAGGCGGTGCTGGACAAGTATCCGCAATCGACCACCACCATGTCGCTCTTGAACCTTGCCATGCGCATGGCCGGCCCGCGCGAGGCCGTCTGGCACGGCCTGATCCGCGCCAATCACGGCGTGACGCATTTCATCGTTGGCCGTGACCATGCCGGTCCGGGCAAGAACTCGGAAGGCAAGGATTTCTACGGTCCTTACGATGCCCAGGATCTGTTCAAAAAGTATGAAGACGAAATCGGCGTCACCATGGTCGATTTCAAACACATGGTTTATGTGCAGGAAAAGGCTCAGTATTTCCCGGCGAACGAAGTTCCCGAGGATTGCACCGTTTTGGACATCTCGGGCACCGAACTGCGTCGTCGTCTGCGCGAAGGTCTGGAAATCCCGGAATGGTTCTCGTTCCCCGAAGTGGTGAAAGAGCTGCGCCGCACCTCGCCGCCGCGCGCCAAACAGGGCTTTACCGTGTTCTTCACCGGTCTCAGCGGCTCGGGCAAATCGACCATCGCCAACGCGCTGATGGTCAAGCTGATGGAGATGGGTGGCCGTCCCGTGACCCTGCTGGATGGCGATGTGGTGCGGAAACACCTGTCGTCCGAGCTGGGCTTCTCGAAAGAGCACCGCGACATCAACATCAAGCGGATCGGCTATGTGGCGTCCGAGATCACCAAGAATGGCGGCATCGCCATCTGTGCGCCGATCGCCCCCTACACCGCCACCCGCCGCGCCGTGCGCGAGATGATCGAAGCCTACGGCGCCTTTGTCGAAGTCCATGTCGCCACCTCGATCGAGGAATGCGAACGCCGCGACCGCAAGGGCCTGTATAAGCTGGCCCGCGAAGGCAAGATCAAGGAATTCACCGGGATTTCCGATCCTTATGAAGCTCCGGTCAATGCCGAACTGGTGGTCAACACCGAAGGCCTTGATGTCGACAACTGCGCCCATCAGGTGCTGCTCAAGCTCGAAGCCTTGGGCCTGATTGCCGGGTAAGCCCGTGCTTGTCGTCACTTTCACGACCATTCCGCCGAGGTTCAACGACCTCGGCGGTTTTCTTTCCGGGCTTGCGGCGCAGAAAACCCGGCCCGATCGGGTCGAACTGTATGTCGCCCAGAATTATCGCCGCTTTCCCGGTGAGCGCCCGGCGCTGCCGCCGTTGCCCGAGTGGGTGAACGTCATCGAGGTCGAACACGATCTTGGCCCCGCGACCAAGGTTCTGCCCGCCGCCCGCACCTATGCCGGGCAGGATGTCGATATTCTGTATTGCGACGATGACCGGGTCTATGATCCGGGTTGGGTCGGTCGGTTTCAGCAGGCCCGCAAGGACCACCCGACCAAGGCCATCGCTGAACAGGGCCTGCATATCGAGGAATGCGGCACCTTCCCGCGCCGCACACCGCCGCAGCCGCGCGCCATCCGCCAGCCCAAGATCCGCTTTTACCGCGCCATTCGCCTGCTCAGCCTTGGCACGATCCGCCCGGTCCGGCCCAGCTTTTCCGCGGCTGGTTATATCGACATTGCCGAAGGCTATGGCGGGGTGATGGTGCGGCCCGACTTTTTTGGCCCCAAGGCATGGGACATTCCGGATGTGATGTGGACAGTGGATGATGTCTGGCTGTCAGGCCAGATGCAGCTTCAGGGCCATGATGTTTGGCTGAACCACCTTGCACCGCCGCGGCGCAGGAACACCGGGGTCGGCAAGGTCAGCGCCTTGGCGGATCACGTCGAAGACGGTGTCGGGCGCGGTGATGCCAATCGCATGACGATCGACTATTTCCGCGACACCTACAGCATCTGGACCTAAGACCCCGCCCCTGCCGGGTCGGGATCGCTGGTCGGATCAGTGCACCGTTACGGGTGCATAGTCATTCTGGCGCGCCAGCACGAAGGCAAGGCTGCGGCTGGCGACAAGGGCCAGTCGTTCGCCATTGGCGTCATGCAGCGCATACAGGGTTTTCGCCCCCTGCGCCTGTTCCTGCACCTCTTCGGGCAGGTCGGCCACGGCCACCGGCCGGACATAGACAATCCGGTCTTCGGACTCGGGCACGAAATCATATTTGCTATTCATCGCGTTTCCCCTTTCTCTCTGTCAGGCCTTGTTGATGCGGATGGTCTGAACCACGGCCTCGGGGGCCAGGCGGCTCAGGTCAACATGCAGCAAACCGTTTTCCATCGTGGCGCCGGACACTTCGACGCCGTCGGCCAGCACAAAGCTGCGCTGGAACTGCCGCGCGGCGATACCGCGATGCAGAAAAATACGGTCTTCGCTGTCATCGGCCTGACGGCCTCGGATGACAAGCTGCCGGTCTTCGACAGTGATCGACAGATCCTCTTCACGGAACCCCGCCACCGCCAAAGTGATGCGATAGCCGCGTTCCGAGGTCTGTTCGATGTTGAACGGGGGATAGCCCTCGTTGCCGGACTTGGCGTTGCGCTCAAGCAGGCGTTCGAGTTGCTCAAAACCCAGCATATAGGGATGCGAGCCAAGTGTCAGTTTCGTCATCGTGCAAGTCCTTGGGTAAGCGACCTGAAATTTACCGGCCCCGTTCTTCGGCGACCTGACAGAAATATGGGAAGCCCGCGCCCGGGACGCAAGGCCGCTCTTCCCGAAAGGGTTGCAAATGACTATGTTGGCAGTCCTGACAGCCCCCTATGAAACCGAGTCCCGATGAATATCGCCAGCGAGATGAACAGCGAAGACGTCCTGCGCATCAAACTTGAAGTGCTGCGACGCGAACACCGTGATCTGGACGACGCCATCCGCGCTCTCGAAAATCAGGGCGGCGTGGCCGACCAGTTCACCACCCGGCGGCTGAAAAAGCAGAAACTGATACTGAAAGACCGCATTGCCGCGCTGGAAGATCAGCTTACCCCTGACATTATTGCGTAAGCCTGCGTTCCCGCTATAGTGCCGCCTCCAATTACGCGAGGGCAGCATGAGCGACGTGAAAGTGGGCATCATCATGGGCAGTCAGTCCGACTGGCCGACGATGAAACTGGCCGCCGATATTCTGGATGAACTTGGCGTCGCCTATGAGGCGAAGATCGTCTCGGCGCATCGCACTCCGGACCGCTTGTGGAGCTATGGCAAAACCGCCGTCGACCGCGGTTTGCAGGTGATTATCGCCGGTGCCGGCGGCGCGGCGCATCTGCCGGGGATGATGGCCAGCAAGACCCGCGTGCCGGTGATCGGTGTTCCGGTTCAGACCAAGGTGCTGTCGGGTGTCGATTCGCTGTATTCCATCGTGCAGATGCCCAAGGGCTATCCGGTGGCGACCATGGCGATCGGCGCTGCCGGTGCGTCGAATGCCGGGCTGATGGCGGCGGGGATTCTGGCGATCAACGATCCCGCCCTTGCGGCGCGTCTGGATGCTTGGCGCGCGGCGCTGTCGGAGTCGATCCCGGATGAGCCGTCGGATGAGTGAGATGCTGACCCCCGGCGCCACGATCGGAATCCTGGGCGGCGGCCAATTGGGCCGGATGCTGTCGGTTGCCGCCTCGCGGCTTGGCTTTTCCTGCCACATCTTTGAACCGGGCGCCAACCCGCCCGCCGGACAGGTCGCCCATCGCGTGACCACCGCCGCCTATGAGGACGAGGCCGCCCTGCGCGCCTTTGCCGAAACCGTCGATGTCATCACGTATGAGTTCGAGAACATCCCG
>NZ_JBFHDW010000247.1:0-4025 GCF_041584535.1 Actibacterium sp.
AATATGTAGACACCGCACCGCGTTGAAAATTTTTCCCGTAATTTCCCGATTTTTTCCTGCTCCAAGCAAGTAAATCAGATCCGGCCGCAGATTCGCGGCAAATCACCGGTCAAAATCAACAGGCCGCGGCGATTTCTCGACGCGGCCTGCGGATTTCCCACGATTTCCCGGATCAGGTCAGGCCAGCCCACCCGCGACCAGACCAGCGGCCAGTTTCGCATAGGCTTCGGCCACCGGCCCATCGCCCGCCTCGCGCACTTCCAACGCCAGCGGCAGTTCGCCCAGAAACGGCACGCCCAGCTTTTCCGCCTCGGCGCGCACGCCGCCATGGCCAAAGATATGCGCCTCGTGGCCGCAATTCGGACAGATATACATAGACATGTTCTCGATCAGCCCCAGAACCGGGGTTTTCAGCTTGCTAAACATGTCGATGGCCTTGCGTGCATCCAGCAGCGCCACGTCCTGCGGGGTCGAGACCACCAGCGCCCCGGTCAACGGCGTGCGCTGGCACAGGGTCAGCTGCACATCGCCCGTGCCCGGCGGCAGATCGACGATCAGCACGTCCAGTTCGCCCCAGGCCACCTGCCCCAGCATCTGTTGCAACGCCCCCATCAACATCGGTCCGCGCCAGATCACGGCCTGATCCGGGTCCAGCATCAGGCCAATCGACATCATCGTGACCCCATGCGCCTTGGGCGGCAGTATGGTTTTGCCATCCGGCGAGGCCGGGCGTTTGCTGACCCCCATCATGCGCGGCTGCGACGGCCCATAGATATCGGCGTCCAGCAAGCCAACCTTGCGCCCTTGCCGCGCCAGCGCCACCGCCAGATTCGACGATACGGTGGATTTGCCCACCCCACCCTTGCCCGAGGCAATCGCCAGAATACGCTTGACCCCCGGCACCTCTTGCATGCCGCCCGGCGTCGGGTGGCGCCCGATCTTCAGGCTGGGCGCCTCGCCCTGCGGCGGCTGAGCCGCCGCGGCCGGTCGGCCAGCACCGCCATGTGCGGTCATTACCACTGACACCTGCGTCACACCCGGCAGCGCCTTCAGCGCCGCCTCTGCCGCGCGCACCACCGACTCATAAGCCCGCGCCTGAGCCGAATCCGCGACCTCGATCACGAATTTGACGATTCCCGACTCGATGGTCAGCGCCCGGATCATGTCGCGCGATACCAAATCTCCGCCATCGGGCAGAGAAATCGACCTTAACGAGTCAAGAATAACGCTGCGTGACAAATCCATGACTGTTCTCCTGTGTTGTGCGCCCAACATGACCATCCGGCCGCCAAGGGCAAGCCCTCTGGGGAATTGCCCGGATATTCACCATTTGGCCGAAAAATTACACCACCCCCACTTATGCAAATGCCGCATAGCAGCATTTCCCAATTCGCCCATTGTGCAACTGCAGCATCGGCGTATCTTTGGATCAACAGCGAACGGGAACACACCCAACGCTTGGTACGAATAAAACAGGACGACACTAAAGATGGCACACGCACTGCATATCGACGTTGCTCATTCCGCGTTTGGCGATTTCGTTCGCCGCGTTGTGGACGTGGCCCGCGACGAGCTGAAGCGCCGCCGCATCTACACGCAGACCATGCGCGAACTGTCTTCGCTGAGCGACCGCGAACTTGCCGATCTGGGCCTGACGCGGTCCATGATCCGGTCGCTGGCCATCGAGGCCGCCTACCGGCCCTGAGAATTACAGATCAGGAAGCCCCTCCTCCTCCCTGGGTTTTCTGTGAATAGCGGCGGCATCGACCTCCTCCCTGATGTCGCCGCCTTTTTATACCGGGGCCAACGCCCCAAAAGAT
Source organism: Actibacterium sp. (assembly GCF_041584535.1). Lineage (GTDB taxonomy): Bacteria > Pseudomonadota > Alphaproteobacteria > Rhodobacterales > Rhodobacteraceae > Actibacterium_D. The sequence goes on from NZ_JBFHDW010000247.1 coordinate 1,821, forward strand.
ACGCAGGCCACTCCTCCTCCCTGGGGCCTGCGTTACCCTGACCGGCGGCGCATCCTCCTCCCTAGCGCCGCCGGCCCAACCCAAAAGGGGTCCGGGCAATCGCCCCAGCCCCGCACCGAATGCGCAGGTCTCTTCCTCCTCCCTGAGGCCCACGCAGACCCGAGCGGCAGCGCCCTCCTCCTCCCTGGCGCTGCTGCTCACCCTCCTCGGCGCAAATTCTTTGCGCCCGACATACGGCCGGTCTCCTCCTCCCTGAGACCCCGTGTCACAAGAATGGCGGCCCCTCCTCCCGGGTGCCGCCATTTTTCGTTTTAGGGGTTTGATCAGACCGATCCGGGCCGCTGCGCGGCCGGAAATAAGTATTTGGACCAGGAAAAAGACCGGGCCTGCTTTTTCTTGGTAAAAATACTCAAATCCGCGACAGCGGGATCAGAACGGGACGTCGTCGGCCTGCGCGGCGGGAACGACAAAGCGCGCGACCAGCTTTTTCAGGCCGGCCTTGTCAAACGCGATTTCCAGCTTGTCGCCATCAACCGCCATCACCGAGCCATAGCCGAATTTCTGGTGGAACACCCGGTCATTGCGGGCAAAGCCGGGCGCAACCGTGCCGTCGATCACGGTGCTGGCGGCGGCGCGCGGGGGGGTGCCGTTCTGGCTGCGCGATTGCAGGCGGCGCCAACCCGGCGAGTTATAGGCATCGGACTGGGCGGCTTTTTCTTCGACCCGGCTGGCCATGCCCGCGGCGCCATAACCGCCGCCGTAAAGGCCGGGCGGGGTCAGGACATCGACGTGATCGGCGGGCAGTTCATCGACAAAACGCGACGGCAGTTGCGATTGCCATTGGCCGTAAACCCGGCGATTGGCGGCGAAAGAGATGGTGCAGATTTCCTCGGCCCGGGTGATGCCGACATAGGCGAGGCGGCGTTCTTCTTCGAGGCCCTTGAGGCCGCTTTCATCCATGCTGCGCTGGCTGGGGAACAGGCCGTCCTCCCATCCCGGCAGGAACACCGCCGGAAATTCCAGCCCCTTGGCCGCGTGCAGGGTCATGATCGAGACCTTGGCGCCCGAGTCTTCGGATTCATTGTCCATGATCAGCGCCACATGTTCGAGGAACCCTTGCAGGTTTTCGAATTGTTCAAGGGCTTTGACCAGTTCCTTCAGGTTCTCCAGACGGCCCGGCGCCTCGGGTGTTTTGTCGTTTTGCCAGAAGCCGGTATAGCCGGATTCGTCGAGAATGCGCTCGGCCAGTTCGATATGGCTTTCGGTCGCTTCTTGCACCGCGCGGTGCCAGCGTGCCAGCCCGTCGATCAGCTTGCGCAGCTCGTTGGCCCCCTTGCCGCCGATGCCGCCAGTGTCCAGCAGCGCCAGCGCGCCTTCGACCAGAGACACACCGCGGGCCCGTGCCATCGCCCGGATATTCTGTTGCGCCTTGTCGCCCAGCCCGCGTTTGGGGGTGTTGACGATGCGCTCGAACGCCAGATCGTCATCGGGGCTGACCACAACGCGGAAATAGGCCATGGCATCGCGGATCTCTAACCGCTCATAGAATCGCGGGCCGCCGATCACCCGATAGGGCAGACCGATGGTCAGGAACCGGTCTTCGAACGCGCGCATCTGGTGGCTGGCGCGGACCAGAATCGCGATGTCGTCCAGCCCGATCGGCGCCATGCCACGCGTGCCAAGCTGCATCGCCTCGATTTCCTCGCCGATCCAGCGCGCCTCTTCCTCGCCGTCCCAATGGCCGATCAGCCGCAGCTTTTCGCCCTGTTCGGCCTTGGTCCACAGGGTTTTGCCCAGACGGCCCTGATTGCCGGCGATCACGCCGCTGGCGGCGGCCAGAATATGCGGGGTCGAGCGATAGTTCTGTTCCAGCCGCACCACTGTGGCGCCGGGAAAGTCCGTCTCGAACCGCAGGATGTTTCCGACTTCGGCGCCGCGCCAGCCATAGATCGACTGGTCGTCGTCACCGACGCAGCAGATATTCTTGTGCCCGCCCGCCAGCAGCCGCAGCCACAGATATTGGGCGACGTTGGTGTCCTGATATTCGTCGACAAGGATATAGCGGAACCAGCGCTGGTATTGCGTCAGAATGTCGGGGTGGGTCTGAAAGATCGTCACCACATGCAACAGCAGATCGCCGAAATCGACGGCGTTCAGGTCCAGCAGGCGCTTTTGATAGGCCGCATACATCTCGACCCCGCGGCT
>NZ_JBFHDW010000248.1:0-3979 GCF_041584535.1 Actibacterium sp.
GATCAGGCCCGGCGTATCGCCTGCGCGGTGTCGCAAACTGCCCTTGCCCCGCCCGAAATGGTGGCGCGGATCGGGTCTGTGCTGGCTGCCCAGCTTGAAGCGCGCCCGGTCAGCGCCTTCGACACGCCACCTGCCGCGCGGATGGGCGCGATATTGAACCTTGCCCCCGCCGCCACGCGCGAGGATCTGTTATCCGGTCTGGATGAGGCCGATGCCGGTTTCGCCAAGACCGTGCGCAAGGCGATTTTTACCTTTGCCGACATCCCCGCCCGCATCCCGGCGCGCGAGGTGCCCGCGATCACCCGCGCCATCGCCGCCGAAGATCTGGTCACCGCGCTGGCCGGCGCGACCGAACCCGACGCCGCCAAGGCCGCTGATTTCATCCTTGCGAACATGTCGCGGCGCATGGCCGACCAATTGCGCGAGGACATCAGCGATCGCGGCATCGTCCGCACATCCGAGGCCGAGGCCGCCATGTCACAGATTATCGCCGCCATCCGCGCGCTTGAGGCTGTAGGTGAGCTGACCCTGATCGTCCCCGGCGACGACGATTGACGGCACGGCAGGCCTTGCCCAATCCCGGCAACCGGCCTACTGCTGGGACATGACGCACGCAACCTTTCCGACCCTGCGATGACGCGGCTTCGTGATCTTTCACCAGTCACACAGGGGATCCTGATGATGCTGGGTGCGATCCTGTGTTTCAGCCTGATGGACGCCAATGCAAAGGCGCTGGCCCATACGGTCGGCACCCCCCAGACCCTGTGGGCGCGCTATACCGGCCAGACGGTTCTGGTGGTGCTGATGCTGAATCGGCATGTGCCCCGCCTGCTGCGCACCCGTCAGCCGCTGATACATATTTTGCGCACGGCGTTCATTCTGGGCGGCACCACGTTCTTTTTCTTTGGGCTTGGGAAAATCGGTCTGGCCGAGGCGACGGCGATCATGGGCCTGAACCCGGTTTTCATCACGCTGGGCGCGGCGCTGTTCCTTGGCGAGAAACTGGGCCCGCGCCGCATCGGCGGCATTGCCGCGGCGCTGATCGGGGCAATGCTGATCATCAAACCCGGATCGTCAGTATTCACGCCCTATGCGATCCTGCCGCTGTGCGCCGCCATATGCCTGACCGGCTTTGCCCTGACCGCGCGCTACATGGGCAAAAGCGAAAGCATCTGGACCGCGATGCTTTATACCGGCCTGATCAGTTCGGTGCTGTTGGGGGTGATGATCCCGTTTTTCTGGGTCCCGCCCAGCGGCTCGGACGTCGTGCGGCTGGCGGTGGTGGCGGTCTGCGGCGGTGTCGGGCAATTCCTGATGATTTCAGCGCTGATGCGGGCCGAGGCCGGACAGGTCGCGCCCTTTATCTATAGCGGCCTGATCTTCGCAACGGTCTGGGGCATTCTGTTCTTTGGCGAATTCCCTGACCTTCTGTCATTGACCGGGGGACTTGTGATCATACTGGCCGGGATTTATGTCTGGTATCGAGAAACCCATAGCGCCTCGTAATTGCTCTGAAAGTCCGGCATGGCCAAGACATACTCTTTTCACCGCAGAGCCGGTTTCTGGCTAAGCGATCTGGCGATCCGCGGGGTATTCGGCCTGATGCTGGCGTTGCCATGGGCGACGCGCGTGCGGCTGATGGGCTGGTTCACCTCTCGGATCATCGCGCCGCTGGCCGGCTATTCCGGCCGGGTGCGGGCGAATTTAAACCATGTCATGCCCGAGCTTCCCGACACCGAGGTGCGCCGCCTGATGCGGGCTGTGCCTGATAACGTTGGCCGCACCCTGATCGAGATCTACTCCGGCGCCGAATTCATGAAGCGCATCAGCAAGCTGCCGCTGACCGGTGACGGTGCAGCGACGCTGGAACAGGCGATTACCCAGAAACGGCCGATCGTTCTGGTGACCGGGCATTTCGGCAATCACATGGTGCCACGCGCCGCGATGTTCGCGCGCGGGCATCCGGTCGGGGCGCTGTATAACCCGATGCAGAACCCCTATTTCAACGCCCATTACGCCAAGGCGATGGAATCGTTCGGCAAACCGATGTTCCCGCGCGGCCGCAAGGGCTATGCCCAGATGCTGCGCTATCTGTCCGATGGCGGCACGATCGGCATTCTGGTCGACCAGTTCATGCGCAATGGCGAGCCGTTGGACTTTTTCGGCAAACCGGCGATGACGGCGCTGTCAGCGGCTGAAATGGCACTGAAATACGACGCGCTGATCTTTCCGATCTACGGCGTGCGCCAGCCCGACGGTCTGACCTTCGAGGTCGTCGTCGAGCCGCCGCTTGAGCACACCAATGCCCGCGACATGACGCAGGCGCTGAATGACAGCCTTGAGGCCATCACCCGCCAGCACATGGATCAATGGTTCTGGGTGCATCGCCGCTGGAAGCCCGAGCGTATGGAGAAACTGGTTCGTGCCCGTGAAGAACGGGCCGCGCGCGCCAATGGCGACAGCGATTAACGCAGCCGCGCCGCCGCCAGAATCGGGCCAAAGCCGCTTTCCTGAAGAATCGCCACCACCGGGCTGTCCGAGGGCATCTCGAAGCTGAGGTTCAGCGGCGCCGCACCATCCCAGCGCGCGACCGGGGTCCAGCCGTTGACGATGTTGGAATATTGAATGCGCCGCCCGGCGTTTTCGCCGCGGGTGATTTCGACGATCTGATTGGGCATATAACTGACCAGTTGCAGCACCACCTCGCCTTTCAGCGGGCGCAGCGCCTGCGCCGCGACGATCACATGTTCCCCGCTGCGCGTCAGGCTTAGCGTCACCGGCGCCGGGCGCGACTTGTGGCGCTGGATCAGTTCGGCCACTTCCATCGGGCGGAACCCGATCACATGCTCGGCGCCGCCCACCACCATCTGCGGTGTATAGACCGAACGACTGCCGACCGCGCGGGCATAGCCCTTTTGCCGCTTGGTATAGGCCGGATCCGCGAACGCGTCCTTCCAGCCGATATAGTCCCAGTAATCCACATGCAGCGACAGCGCGATCACGTCCTCGCGCCCAGCCAGTTCGTTCAGCAACCCGTCTGCGGGCGGACAGGACGCGCAGCCCTGCGAGGTGAACAGCTCGACCACCACCGGCATTGCCGTGTCTGATGCCAGCGCCGCGCCCGGTGCCGTCAACAGCGCCGCCGCCAGCCCTGCCTTTACGATCTCAAGCACGCGCTTCGTTCGCCTCATACGCCAGCAATCCCGGTTTCAGTTTCATTCGTGTTCTAACTACCTAGACCACCCGACCGTCCCGCGCCAATCAAGGTTTCGAGAGACAAACGTCAGCGATGTTTCAAATATCCGTGTTCCGGCGGGCATTCCGGTCTGCTTTCAGGGGCTGTGGCTTGAACGTGACCCCACATAAGTGGCAGAATCAAAAATCAGCGAGACCCCTCGTTTCAACCAGGGAGAGCTAAAATGTCCATCATCGTCGGAAAAGATACCTCGAACACCCGCCGCACCCTGCGCGTTGGTGACAAAAGCGTTGCGTATTACTCGATCCCCGCCGCCCAAGCGGCCGGTCTGGGAAATTTCACCAATCTGCCCGCGGCGTTGAAGGTCGTGCTGGAAAACATGCTGCGGTTTGAAGACGGCGGCTTTTCGGTTTCGACCGACGACATCCGGGCCTTTGCCGAATGGGCCGAACAGGGCGGCCGGAACCCGCGCGAGATCGCCTATCGCCCGGCCCGCGTATTGATGCAGGATTTTACCGGCGTGCCCGCCGTGGTCGATCTGGCCGCGATGCGTGACGGGATCAAGGCCCTTGGCGGTGATGCGCAAAAGATCAACCCGCTGAACCCGGTGGATCTGGTGATCGACCATTCGGTGATGATCGACGAATTCGGCAACCCGCGGGCCTTTCAGATGAACGTCGACCGCGAATATGAGCGCAACATGGAACGCTACCAATTCCTGAAATGGGGTCAGGGCGCGTTCAACAATTTCCGCGTCGTGCCGCCGGGCACCGGCATCTGCCA
>NZ_JBFHDW010000249.1:0-3978 GCF_041584535.1 Actibacterium sp.
AACGGCGCGCCTCGGGAAAGTCCTCGGCGGCAAGGTTCAACTCGGCCTTGAGCAGCTTGGTCTCGCGGTGATCGGGGCTGATCCGGGTCAGCTGGCCAAAGCGCTTGACCCGGGCCTCGGGGGTCTCTTCCGGTTCGATCTCGGCAAAGGCGGTGGCCAGATCGGGATGCGGATGCACCTCCCATGCTTTTTTCAGAACCCGGGTCGCATAGCGCGGCTTGCCCTGTTCGATATAGGTGCGGGCGGCCATGGCGGCGGCGGGGATCAGGTCGGGCGACAGGCGGTTGGCCTCGATCGCGGCTTCGCGGGCTTCGATGGTGTTACCCTCGTCGAACACGCCCTTGGCCTCGGACAGGGCCAGAACCGCGTCGCGGCGCCGATGCACGTCACGCGGCAGGGCGCCGTGTTTCAGCTTGGCGTTCAGGGTTCGGCGGGCGCCGGTCCAGTCGGCGTTCTCGGCCTGCAGATGCAGCAGGATGTCCTGGGTTTCGGTATGGGCCGGTTTCAGGGCAAAGGCCTTTTCCGCCAGTTTCAGCGCCACGTCCTTGTCACCATCGGCCAGCTTTTGCTTCATGATGCCGCGCACGCCGACAAAGCGGGTGCGGTTGTCTTGCAGAAGCAATTTATAGGTCTGCTCGGCCTTCTTGCGATCCCCGGCCAGTTCAGCCGCTTGCGCGGTCAGAAGGTTGGTCAGTTCCGGGCGGTGCAACAGGCGTTCGGCCTTGGCGGCCTTGGCAATCGCATCGCGCCCATCGCCCGAGGCCAGCGCCATCATCCCATCGGCAAGCGCCTGAAAGCCGCGGCGTTCGCGGCTGCGGCTAAAATAACGCGAGATCGCGGTTTCGTCGCCCGAGATGAATTTCAGCACCGCAACCAGCAACCCGGCCAGCTTCAGCACCAGCCAGACCAGCACCAGCAGCAATCCGGCGACGATCACCGCTTGCAACGGGCCCATGGTGAATTCCCAACCGGCAAAGGCGACCTGAATGCCGGCGTCGGATTCCATCAGGATACCGGCGCCAAAGGTCAGAGCCGCGATCAGGACGACGAACAACAGAATTTTCAGAAGAGACCAAAGCATGCGTTATCTCCTCAGTTCAGGTTCTGGCTGGCGGCGAATGCATCAGCGGCGGCCAGCACATCCAGACGGGTTTGCGCGGCGGTGACCCAATCGGCCATCGCCGTTTGGCCCGCTGGCGGCAAGCTGGCGAGTTCGGCCAGAGATTGCGCCAGATCACCAGACCGCAGCGCCGCTTCGGCCCGCGACAGGATCGCATCCGGGTCATCGCCTTCGCGCGGGTTCAGCGACCTTGCCCCGACTTGCGATCGCAGGAACGCGCCCAGCCGTTCGGTGGCGCTGTCGCCCATCTCGGATTTCAGCGATTCACTCAGCGCGGCGCGGGCGGCGGCGGGAAAGCTGGCCTGCAATTCACCCAGCGTCGGCGCGCCGGTGCTGGCGGCAGCGGCCAGCGGGGCCGGAATATCGGCGCTGTCGAACACCGCCAGCGCATCGGCATAGGCACCGCCGGTTTCCAGCGCGGCCTTGATCCGCATCATCGCGGCATTCGATTCCAACGCGCGGGCATTGGCGGTGGCGGCGTCGATTTCCGCCGTGGCATCGGCGGCGGCACTGGCGACCTTGTCGGCCAGTTGCTGATTTTCCGTCCGCTGCGCGTCCAGTTCGGCCCGCATCGTCGCCAGTTCTTTCTCATAGGCCGCAGCCGCTGCGGGATCGCCACCGATGGCAACCGGCGGGCGGGCCTCAAGCGCGCTTAACCGATCCGCAAGCGCCGAAACCTGTGCGCCCAGATCATCCACCGCATCGGAAACCGGGCCGACTTCAGCCGAAATCGACGATTTCAGCGCCACGATATCGCCCGACAGATCCGGGGCGGCGGGGCGGGCTTCAAGATCCTTGATCCGGGTGGTCAGCGTGGCAAGCTGGCTGGCCTGCGCGGAAATCTGTTCGCGGGCCCCGTTATCGCCCATCAGATCGACACCGATAACCTGTGCAGCCCCAAATCCGATGGCGGCGGCGACAACACCACCCAGCGCGGTTGCAATGAACCCGCCGCCGGATTTCGCCGCCGGGGCGGCAGCCGGGGTCGGTGCGGGCGCAGGCGTGGGTTCCGCGTCGGCCTCAGCCTCGGGTTCGACTTCGGCCTCTGTGTCTTCGACGATTTCCGCGTCCTCGATCAGGTCGGACTGGTCGATCACAACCGGCGCATCCGCGTCAGGCTGGGGCGCGGCGTCGGTTGTTTCGGCAGGGGCGTCCTGTCCGTCCTGCTGCGGCTCGGAGGGCTGAATTTCTTCGTTGTTCTCGGTTTTCTTTTCAGAATCGTCCACCAAGCCATACCCCCTGCTGTTCGCTTATTACTGTCGCGGCACTGCCCGCCTGAGGCAAGCCTAGTCTTGCGCGGCGCCGCCCTCAAGATGGCGTGGCGCGTCAATTAGACCCGCCAGCGCCTCAAGCATGGCCTCGGCATCGGGCCTGACCGCCAGCGCCTCGGCAACGGGGGCCGGTCCGGTCCAGGCGTGACGGGTGGCGGCGCTGATCGCGGCAAGGGCAATTTCCGCGTGCGCACCGGCACAGGCCTGCCCCGCCAACGCGGCCGAGCGTGGCGAAAACAGCGGCAGCAAAATCCGCCCCGGCCCAGCAAGGGCCAAGCGGGCGTTTTCATCGAAATCCTGCGCAATTTGCCGGTAAACCACCCGGTCATGACAGGCGATGCCACCCGCCGTCAGACGCCCCGCCACATCGCCGCGCGTGTGTTCGCCATGCAGATGCACCAGCGGCCCGGCCGGTCGGTCAGCAAGGATCGTCGCAATCAGCGCCTCGGCATCGCCGCCGCAATCGCGCGCATTCAACCCCGCCGCCCGCGCGGCCTGTGTCGTGCGCGGCCCGACACAATAGGCGGGAACCTGCCAGCCTTGCGCCGCCGCCACCGCATGAACCGAGGTCAGGATAATGCCTGCCGCACCCTCGGGGTCGGCGGGCACACCGGCCTCGATCCGCATCAGCGGCGCCACAATCACCGGCACATCCGGGAACCGCGCCGTGAACCGGGCGGCAAAGTCGCGGCTTTGCGCCAAGGGGCGGGTCAGGATAAGGGTGGTCGGGCCTTGGGTCACGAATACCTGCCGGGATTGTCTGGAACCTTCCCCGGTGTTACCTGCCCAAGAGAAAGGGCGCAACGACAGAGCCATGAGCAAGACACTGACCATCCTCGGGCTGGAAAGCAGCTGTGACGACACCGCCGCCGCGGTGCTGGTCCATACGCCCGGCGAACCGGCGCGGATCTTGTCTTCGGTTGTGGCGGGTCAGACCGAACTGCATGCCGCCTATGGCGGGGTCGTGCCCGAGATCGCCGCCCGCGCTCATGCGGAAAAGCTGGATATCTGTGTCGAACAGGCACTGGCGCAAGCCGGAATTGGCCTTGGCCAGATCGACGCCGTCGCGGTGACCGCCGGGCCGGGCCTGATCGGTGGCGTCTTGTCCGGCGTCATGTGCGCCAAGGGCATCGCTGCCGGGGCGGGCAAGCCGCTGGTCGGGGTGAACCATCTCGCCGGGCACGCGTTGACACCGCGCCTGACCGATGGGCTGGAATTTCCCTACCTGATGCTGCTGGTATCGGGCGGGCATTGCCAGTTTCTGCTGGTCAAAGGCCCACAGGATTTTACCCGCTTGGGCGGCACGATCGATGATGCTCCGGGCGAGGCTTTTGATAAGACCGCGCGCCTGCTGGGGCTGGATCAGCCCGGCGGCCCTGCGGTCGAGGCTGCGGCCAAGACCGGCAACGCCAAACGATTTGCCTTTCCGCGCCCGCTGTTGAACCGGCCCGGCTGTGACATGTCGTTCTCGGGCCTGAAAACCGCGCTGCTGCGCACCCGCGATCAGATCGTCGCGGAAAAGGGCGGCATCACCATTCAGGACCGCGCCGACATGTGCGCCGGATTTCAGGCTGCCGTGCGCGATGT
>NZ_JBFHDW010000250.1:0-3961 GCF_041584535.1 Actibacterium sp.
ACCGGCCCGCCGGCGTCACCGGGCAGGGTGGTCATGTCCAGCCGGTTCAGACCGTCCTCGCCCCCGAGGCCGCGCAGATCGGCCAGCGTGCCATAGGTCAGCACCGGCAGCGTCAGCGCATCGCCATAAGAATAGCCCGCCACGGCGACCTCGGATTTCAGGCGCGGAATGCCGGTTTGGAACGCGGCATAGGCCAGGGGCGACACCAGATGCGCCGGGCGCAGAACCGCAAGGCCCAGCGTGTCGTCGCGGGCCTCAAGCCGGACCTCAAGATCGTCGCCGATGGTGATGCGCTGGCATTGGTTCAGCACCTCGACCGTGGTCAGGACCGTGCCCTTGCCATCGACGTAAAAGCCGCTGCGCGTCAGGCCGGGGCGGCGGATTTCCAGCCCGGACATCAGGTCGGGGTTCTGGCTGCTGTCGCCGGTGCCCAGCATCTCGTCCAGCGCGCTGTCGCCATAGGGGGTCAGGCTGTCCTGCATCACCTGCGCGACATGGCGCATCAGCTTTTCATCCTCGGGTCGCCAGATCAGGGTAAAGCCCTTGATCATGCCATCCTCCAGTGCCGCATAGGTATACGAATGGATTTCAGCATTTTGGCCGGTTAGGGTGAACGACGTTCTGCCACGCTCGCGCGCGCCGTTCAGCGGCACGATTTCAAGCGTCTGCATGATGTCATAGAGGCCAAACAGCGTGTCCTGATCGCCTTTCTGGCTGATCAGCAGCACCCGGACGCCACTATCGTTGCGGCTGTCGTAATGCACAAACGGCGGCTCATAGCGCGAGAATTCGACCTTGGAGGCGGGCAGGGTGATCCGCAGCCCGGCGGCAACATCGTCGATGGTTTTCAGACCCAGCGCTGCGAATTCGGCGCGGTAACCGCCGATCAGCTCGGCCTGCTGGCGGGTGCTGAGAACCCCGGTCGGTTCATAGCCCATCGCCTCTTGATAGGCCGAGATCGCCCGGCGGGTGCCGCTGCCAAAGGCGCCGTCGATGGACGAGTCATAGAACCCGTCCCATTTCAGCGCCTCCTGAATTTCCATTTTCTCGTCCCGGCTCAGCGCGGCTTCGGCGCGGCGCGAGTCGTTCAGCGTTTCAACCGGGGCGGGCTGCACCGGCGTGACAGCAGGGGTCGCGGCAACGGGGGCCACAGGTTCCGGCGCGGTCAGCGGCACGGCGGTCGCGGCACCGCCCACGGGCCAGAACTGTTGGGTGAAATTGCGCCCATCCGCGATATAGGCATCGCGCGGCACCTGACCCTGACGGCGCAGCGCCCGCAGTTGATCGGGCGCATCGTCAGCCGGGTAGGGCCCAAGCGCAATGGCATACCATCCCGATTTCAACTGGAACCCGTTCACATCGGTCAGCGTGCTGGCATAGCCACGGGCGGCGTCCTGAGCCTGTCGCAGGGTCGGCTGGGCTTCGATCTGAAGCCAGACCCGGTCCTGCGCGGCAGCGGGCAAAGCTCCGAGGAAAACCAAAAAGATGACTGAGAAAAACTGACGCATACCTGAAACTGTCCCTCGTTAGTCCGTTAACACCGTCGAATCCAATGCCGAACCTATCAAAGCGACCAGCCAATGCACGTCAATAATCGGTGCGCCCGTTGACCCTGACGCGTGGCTTGCCTATTGAGACGCTGTTTCCGACAGGCGGGCGAATGATCATGAGCGACAGCAAACCTCACAGTTTCCAGGACATCATCCTGCGGCTACAGGCCTATTGGGCGGCCAAGGGCTGTGCCGTGCTGCAACCCTATGACATGGAAGTTGGGGCGGGCACGTTCCACCCGGCGACCACGCTCAGGGCGCTGGGGGGCAATTCATGGGCCGCGGCCTATGTTCAGCCGTCGCGCCGCCCGACCGATGGCCGCTATGGCGAGAACCCGAACCGCCTGCAGCATTATTACCAGTATCAGGTGCTGATCAAACCGTCGCCGCCGGACCTGCAAGAGCTTTACTTAGGCAGCCTCAAGGCCATCGGCATCGACTCGGATCTGCATGACATCCGCTTTGTCGAGGACGACTGGGAATCTCCGACGCTGGGCGCATGGGGTCTGGGCTGGGAGGTCTGGTGCGATGGCATGGAAGTGTCGCAGTTCACCTATTTCCAACAGGTGGGCGGCCATGACTGCAAACCGGTCTCGGGCGAGCTGACCTATGGTCTGGAACGTCTGGCGATGTATGTGCTGGGCGTCGATCATGTGATGGACATGCCGTTCAACGCCCCCGATGCGCCGATCCCGTTGACCTATGGCGATGTATTCCGCCAGACCGAGGCCGAATATTCGCGCTTTAACTTTGACGTGGCCAATACCGAGATCCTGCTCAAGCATTTCGAAGAGGCCGAGGCCGAATGCGAGGCCATCCTCAGCCATCCGGTCGATGACCCGAAAACCGGCAAGAAGATCATCATGGCACATCCGGCCTATGACCAGTGCATCAAGGCCAGCCACCTGTTTAACCTGCTTGATGCGCGCGGCGTGATTTCGGTCACCGAACGTCAGGCCTATATCGGCCGGGTGCGGGCGCTGGCGAAACAATGCGCCGACGCCTTTGTTCAAACCGAAGCCGGGGGCGCAGCGTGAGTGGCAAGATACTGGCGATTTTGATGATTGCGACTGCTGTGATCGCGGGCGCCGCGATGTATTATCTTCAGGTCTATGCCTATTACGACGAGGTGCCGGCAACGTCGCCCGCCGGTCAGGTGCGTCTGACCTCGCTGGCCACCGGTCAGGCCGAACTGGTGCCGGTCGCCGGGTTCAAAGGCATCGACGCCGACAGCTCGCCCCTGCGGTATCGCGCCTGTTTCACCATGCCGACCTCGATCGCCACGCTGACCGAAACCTATGTCGTGCGCGACCACGTTGTGCCGCTGGTCACACCGGGCTGGTTCGATTGCTTTGACGAGGACGAAATCGGCGATGCTTTGGAAAACGGCGATGCCGTCGCCTTTCTGGGGCAGGAGAACGTGATTTACGGGATCGACCGTGTCGTCGCGGTCTTCCCCGATGGCCGGGCTGTGGCCTGGAACCAGATCAACCATTGCGGCGAGGTCGTCTTTGACGGCAAACCTGCGCCCGAGGGCTGCCCGCCCAAGCCGGAGAACCACTGATGCCCGATCTTCTGATTGAACTGTTTTCCGAGGAAATCCCGGCCCGCATGCAGGGCCGCGCCGCTGACGATCTGAAAAAGCGCATGACCGATGCGCTGGTCGAGGCCGGTCTGACCTATAAATCCGCCGGGGCGTTCTCGACCCCGCGCCGCCTGACGCTGGTGATCGAGGGCCTGACCGAAGAAAGCCCGACCCTGCGTGAAGAACGCAAAGGTCCGCGCACCGATGCGCCGGAACAGGCGCTGGACGGGTTCCTGCGCGCCACCGGTCTGAGCAAGGACCAGCTTCAGGCCCGCGACGACAAAAAGGGTCAGGTCTGGTTCGCGGTGGTCGAAAAGCCGGGCCGCAAGGCCGCCGACATCGTGGCCGAGGCGCTGGATGCCACCATCCGCAATTTCCCGTGGCCGAAATCCATGCGCTGGGGCGCGGGCACGCTGCGCTGGGTGCGGCCGCTGCACTCGATCATCTGCATCCTGACGCGCGAGGACGGGGCCGAGATCGTGCCGCTGGACATCGACGGCATTCAGGCGGGCAACGCGACCCGTGGCCATCGCTTCATGGCGCCGGACGCGTTCACTGTGTCGTCCTTTGCCGATTACGCTGCCAAGCTGAAAAAAGCCTATGTGGTGCTGGATCCGGCCGAACGGGCCGAACATATCTGGCATGACGCCACCAATCAGGCCTTTGCGCAGGGTCTGGAAGTGGTCGAAGACAAAGGCTTGCTGGCCGAGGTTTCCGGTCTGGTCGAATGGCCCGTCGTGCTGATGGGCGAAATCGGTGCCGACTTCCTTGGCCTGCCCGCCGAGGTGCTGCAAACCTCGATGCGCGAGCATCAGAAGTTCTTTTC
>NZ_JBFHDW010000251.1:0-3956 GCF_041584535.1 Actibacterium sp.
CCTGTCGGTCAAAGCGCTGGGCGGCGACGCCTTCGCGGATGCCGTTGATGGCGTCAAGCGTGGCTCGATCATCACCGTCGAAGTCACCGCGATCGAAGAAGGCGGTGTCGAGGTCGAGTATGAAGGCATGAAATCCTTCATCCGTCGCTCGGACCTGTCGCGTGATCGTGCTGAACAGCGTCCTGAGCGCTTCCAGGTTGGCGACAAGGTCGACGTTCGCGTCACCAACGTCGACAGCAAGACCCGTCGTCTGGGTCTGTCGATCAAAGCGCGCGAGATCGCAGAAGAGAAGGAAGCCGTCGAACAGTATGGCTCGTCCGACTCGGGTGCCTCGCTGGGCGATATCCTGGGCGCAGCTCTGAAGGGCGGCGAATAATCCACCCCCGGATTTTAGGTTCTGAACGGCTCCGCCCGAAAGGCGGGGCCGTTTTTTTGTCTGCGAAACAAGTTGATCCAGACAGTCCGCATCACGCCTGAACCCGGTGAAAAAAACGGCGCCGCACCGCAGAAGCGGTGATTTGGCGCAGTTAGATCGCCGTGGAACGCTGTGTTTCGCTTATTTTCCCGATGGTTCCTGTTTCTCGATCCGAAAAAGATGCCTATATTCAACACGCTCGACATAATGACATACGCGGCGATCAGCGCTGCGTTCCCTGGGGGATAGATTCTATGATCCGGTCGGAATTGATTCAGAAGATCGCGGATGAACACGAACTGAACCTGAACCAGGCCGAGCGGATCGTGAACACGATTTTCGAAGAGATCATCGATGCGATGTCCTCGGGGGATCGTGTCGAGCTGCGCGGCTTTGGGGCGTTTTCGGTCAAACAGCGTGATGCGCGGACGGGCCGAAATCCGCGCACGGGCGAGTCGGTTGAGGTTGAAGAAAAGGCCGTTCCGTTCTTTAAGACGGGTAAGCTGTTGCGTGATCGCCTGAACGGCAAATAAACGGACCCGATTCCATGCTGCGTTATCTGCGCTATGTTTTTCTTGCCGTGCTTGGCATTTGCCTGATCACCGTGGCCTTGGCCAATCGGGGCAGCGTGACCCTGCGCGTGTTGCCGCAAGAGATGGCGCATTTCACCGGTCTGACATGGGAATTGCACCTGCCGCTGTTTCTGGTGGTCTTTGGCGGTATCATCGCCGGCCTGCTGATCGGCTTTGTCTGGGAGTGGATGCGCGAGGCCCGGCACCGGGCCGAGGCCACCCGCGTCAAGCGCGACGCAAAGCAGCTTGAGCGCGAGGTCAAGCGCCTGAAGAAAGACGCGCCCCAGCAGCAGGATGAGGTTCTGGCCCTGCTTGAGGGTGGCGGCAAGGCAGGGTAAACCCCGGCATGTCTTCTGATATTCGTGTGAAAATCTGCGGCCTGCGCGATGCGGCCTCTGTGGCGACGGCGGTCGAGGCCGGGGCGTCCTATCTGGGCTTTGTGTTCTTCGCTAGGTCGCCGCGCAATGTCACCGTGGCCGAGGCTGCGGCGCTGGCCTCGGAGGTGCCGCCCGGTGTCGCCAAGGTGGCGCTGGTCGTTGATGCCGATGACGCGGCGCTGGATCGCATTTTGAACGCCGTTCCAATCGACATGCTTCAACTGCACGGCGCGGAAAGCCCCGAGCGGGTGCTTGCGGTCCGCGACCGCTTTGGCCTGCCGGTGATGAAGGCCGTGGGTATTGCCGGCCCCGAGGACGTGCCGGCGATCGACCTCTATGCGCAGGTGGCCGATCAGTTGCTGATCGACGCCAAGGCGCCCAAGGGGGCCGATCTGCCGGGGGGCAACGGGCTGGCGTTTGACTGGCGGCTGGTGAACCGGAAATACTGGACCCGGCCGTGGATGCTGGCCGGGGGGCTGACGCCCGAGAACGTGGCGCTGGCGATCCAGATGACCGGCGCGCGGCAGGTGGATGTGTCCTCGGGTGTGGAAAGCGCGCCGGGGGTCAAGGACCCGGCCCGGATTCGCGCCTTTCTCAAGGCGGCGCTGGCCCCGGCTGTGCCCAAGCTCTGAGCAGGGGGCGCCTTTCTGCGCGCCCTCACTTTACCGCCCGGCCCAGACCCTTTAAACGCCATTGGAAACGCAGTGGAGGCACGCATGGCCAATGACCTTTTCAACAGCTTCATGACCGGCCCGGACGAAAACGGCCGGTTTGGCGATTTCGGCGGGCGGTTCGTGTCGGAAACGCTGATGCCGCTGATCCTCAGCCTTGAGGAAGAATATGAAAAGGCCAAGACCGACCCCGAGTTCTGGGCCGAGATGGACTATCTGTGGAAATACTATGTCGGCCGTCCCAGCCCGCTGTATTACGCCGAGCGCCTGACCGAGCATCTGGGCGGCGCCAAGATCTATCTCAAGCGCGACGAACTGAACCATACCGGCGCGCATAAGATCAACAACGTGCTGGGCCAGATCCTGTTGGCCAGACGCATGGGCAAGACCCGGATCATCGCTGAAACCGGTGCCGGTCAGCATGGCGTCGCCACGGCGACGGTTTGTGCCCGGTTCGGTCTGAAATGCGTGGTCTACATGGGCGCGCATGATGTTCAGCGTCAGGCGCCCAACGTGTTCCGTATGCGCCTGCTGGGGGCCGAGGTTGTGCCTGTGACCTCGGGTCGGGGCACGCTGAAGGACGCGATGAACGACGCGCTGCGCGATTGGGTGACCAATGTGCGCGACACGTTCTATTGCATCGGCACCGTGGCCGGGCCGCATCCCTATCCGGCGATGGTCCGCGATTTCCAGTCGATCATCGGCAAAGAGGTGCGCTGGCAGCTGGAAGAGCAAGAAGGCGAAGGCCGTCTGCCCGACACGCTGATCGCGGCAATCGGTGGTGGCTCGAACGCGATGGGCCTGTTCTTCCCGTTCCTCGACGATCCTTCGGTGCGCATCATCGGGGTCGAGGCCGGCGGCAAGGGCGTCAACGCCAAGATGGAACATTGCGCCAGCCTGACCGGCGGCCGCCCCGGCGTGTTGCACGGCAACCGCACCTATCTATTGCAGGATGACGACGGTCAGATTCTGGAAGGCTTTTCGATTTCGGCCGGTCTGGATTACCCCGGCATCGGTCCCGAACATTCGTGGCTGCACGACACCGGCCGCGCCGAATATGTGGCGATCACCGACAAGGAAGCCTTGGGCGCGTTCCAGCTGAGTTGCCAGCTTGAGGGCATTATTCCGGCGCTTGAACCCAGCCACGCGCTGGCGCATGTGCTGAAGATCGCCCCCGAATTGCCCAGCGACCATATCATCGTGATGAATATGTGCGGGCGCGGCGACAAAGACATTTTCGCCGTGGCCAAGCATCTGGGTTTTGACATCAAGACCGGCGACTAAGATAAGTCCTAGAAAATAAACATGAAAATCCCCGTCTATGGATGGGGATTTTTGCGTTTTTTAGCCCTAAACCTTTTGTCTATGGCCATGAACCCCACAGACAAAAAGCCGCTTTAAACCTGGTGTGAATGGTCTTCCTGCTATCGACCTGCTGTTTTGATCTCACCCGACGCGTGCTGGCCTCGGGATCAATTGGGGAGTTAAAGCATGTTGAAATTAAAACTCGCACCGCTGGTGACTGCTGCCATTCTGGCAGGCAGCACCGCATTGGCGGGGACCTCGTCCGACGACATCGTGCAGAACGCAGTCAAAGAACTGGCCCGCGAGGGGTTTACGCATTTCCAAGTTCAACGCGGCCTGCTCGGCCTGTCGGTCGAAGCCCGCGGCCCGCGGGGCAGCCTTGAGCGCTCGTATGACCGGCGCGGCAATATCACGGCTGAGTCGTTCCACGAAAACGAACGTGGCGATGACCGGGGCGACGACCGCGGCGACGATCGTGGTGAGGATCGTGGTGAAGACCGCGGCGAAGACCGTGGCGACGATCGCGGTGACGATCGCGGTGACGACCGTGGCGGTGATGATGGCGGCCGTGGCGGTGATGATGGCGGCTTCGGTGGCGGCGGCTTCGGCGGCGGCG
>NZ_JBFHDW010000252.1:0-3945 GCF_041584535.1 Actibacterium sp.
ATCATCGACCCGCGCAAATCGCGCGAGGTGCTGGCGCTCAGCCTGTCCGCTGCTTTGAATGCACCGATAGAACCAACCCGTTTCGGGCTGTTCAGAATGTGATTTCCGCCTCCGGCGGGAGTATTTGGACCAGGAAAAAGCCGCTGTTTTTCTTGGCGAAAATACTCCGGGGGCACGGGGGCAGCGCCCCCGCCGCAATGATTGGGAGACCGCTATGTTTCGTAAGATCCTGATTGCCAACCGGGGCGAGATTGCCTGTCGGGTGATCGAAACCGCCCGCAAGCTGGGGGTGCAGACGGTGGCGGTCTATTCCGACGCCGATGCCAATGCCAAACATGTGGCGCTGGCCGATCAGGCGATCTGGATCGGCGGCCCGGCGCCCGCGGACAGTTATTTGCGGGGCGACGATATCATCTCGGCGGCGCTGGTGACCGGGGCCGAGGCCATTCATCCCGGCTATGGCTTCCTGTCCGAGAACCCCGATTTCGTCGATGCGGTTCAGGCGGCGGGGCTGGTGTTCATTGGCCCTTCGGCGGATGCGATCCGGGCGATGGGGCTGAAGGATGCGGCCAAGCATCTGATGGAACAGGCCGGGGTGCCGGTGGTGCCGGGCTATCACGGCGACAATCAGGACCCCGAGCATCTGGCCGGGGCGGCGGATGCCATCGGCTATCCGGTGCTGATCAAGGCGGTGGCGGGCGGCGGCGGCAAGGGCATGCGTCTGGTAGCGCAGCCGCAGGAGTTTTCTGAAGCGCTGGACAGCGCCCGGGGCGAGGCCAGGACCGCCTTTGGTAATGACGCGGTGCTGATCGAGAAATATGTCGAGCAGCCCCGCCATATCGAGGTTCAGGTTTTTGGCGATGGCGTGCAGGCCGTGCATTTGTTCGAGCGCGATTGTTCCCTGCAGCGCCGCCATCAGAAGGTGATCGAAGAGGCGCCCGCGCCCGGCATGACGCCCGAAATGCGCATGGCAATGGGCGAGGCCGCTGTGCGCGCCGCCAAGGCCATCGGTTACAAGGGGGCCGGAACGGTCGAATTCATCGTCGATGGGTCGGAAGGGCTGCGCCCGGATCGGTTCTGGTTCATGGAGATGAACACCCGCCTTCAGGTCGAACACCCGGTGACCGAGGCCATCACCGGCATTGATCTGGTCGAATGGCAATTGCGCGTCGCGGCGGGCGAGGTCTTGCCCGCGCGCCAGCAGGATCTGCGTATCAACGGCCACGCCTTTGAGGCCCGGCTTTATGCCGAGGACGTGCCAGCCGGCTTTCTGCCCGCGACCGGGCGGCTGAGCCATCTGCGGTTCAGCCCGGCGGCGCGTTCGGACAGCGGGGTGCGGGCCGGGGATGCGATCAGCCCGTGGTATGACCCGATGATCGCCAAGATCATCACTCATGGCCCGACCCGCGAGGTCGCCTTGGCGCGGCTGGCGCAGGCGTTGCGTGACACGCAGGTCGCGGGCGCGGTGACCAATCTGGCGTTTCTGGGTGCCTTGGCCGGGCATGAGGGGTTTGCGCGGGGCGAGGTCGATACCGGCCTGATCGCGCGGGATCTGGCTGAATTGACCGTGCAGCCTCCGGCGACACCGCAACAGCGGGCGCAGGCGGCTTTGGCGGCGCTGGGCCTGTTGGGGACGGTTGCGCCGCTGAGCGGGTTCTCGCTGTGGTATCCGCTGACCCGCAGTGTGCTGCTGACCCACGAGGGCGAGACCTTCGAGGCGCTGGTCCGCACCCGTGGCCCGGAAAACCATCTGGTGGTGGTCGGCGAGATCGTGATTGAAGCGCTGCACCGGCGCGGCGGCTGGTTCTTTGACGACGAACCGGCGGTGCCTTTTGCCCGGGATGGCGCGGCGATCACGCTGTTTGCTGACGCCGGGCACCGGTTCACCATGATCGACCCGCTGGACCGCGAAGGGGCGGCTGGTCACGCTGGCAACCTGATCGAGGCGCCGATGCCCGGTCTGGTCAAGGCGGTGTTCGTTGCCGCTGGCGATACGGTCACGCAGGGTCAGCGTCTGGCCATTCTCGAAGCGATGAAGATGGAGCATACTCTGACCGCTGGCCGCGATGGCACGGTCGCCGAATTGCTGGTCGGGGCCGGATCGCAGGTCGAGGCCGGGGCGGCGCTGATCCGTCTGGCCGAGGATGATAAGGAGGACGCTGCGTGATTCACCTGCATCATGTGCCCATGGCCCGGTCGCTTCGGGTGATGTGGATGCTTGAGGAGCTGGGGCTGGACTATGATCTGTCGCTTTACTCGATCCGCGACGGATCAATGCGGACGCCCGAATTCCTGCGCCTGTCGCCCGCTGGCCGGACCCCGGTGCTGGAGATGGGCGACGAGGTGATTTTTGAAAGCGGCGCGATCCTGCAGCTTCTGGCCGAGCGCCACCCGCAATCGGGTCTGCACCGGGCGCCCGATCACCCCGACCGCGCCCGCTATCTTGAATTGATCCATTATTCCGAGACCATCGGGTGTCTGGTGGAAAACCTGAACATGAACCGGGTGTTTCTGCGCAACCCGGCCGATGCTTCGCCCGTTGTAATCCGGCTGCTGACCGCGCGGCTGCGCGGGGCGCTGGCGGCGGTTGGGCCGCAGTTGCGGGGCGATTTCCTGTTGGACAGTGGCTTTTCGGCGGCGGATATCATGCTGGCCTATGGGTTTGTTCTGGCCGACCGCTATGTGCGGGTTGGCGATTACCCCGAGCTTCAGGCCTATTGGGACCGCTGCAAGGCGCGCCCGGCCTATCAGCGCGCGGCGGCACGCGACGGGGTTCAGGATTTCTTCGACCGCGATTTCTATCCGTTGCCGGAGGTGTGACTTGGGCGAATATGTCGAAATCTTCGAGGTCGGCCCGCGCGACGGGTTGCAGAACGAAAAGCGGCTGATCCCGGTGGCGGAAAAGATCGCGCTGGTCGATCTGCTGTCGGGCGCCGGGTTCCGCCGGATCGAGGTTGCCAGTTTCGTCAGCCCGAAATGGGTGCCGCAGATGGCCGACGGGGCCGAGGTTCTGGCCGGTATCCACCGCGCGCCGCATGTGTCCTATGCGGCGCTGACACCGAACCTGATCGGCTTTCAGCGCGCCATGGCCGCCCGCGCTGATGAGATCGCGATCTTCGGCGCGGCGTCCGAAGGGTTCAGCCGCGCCAATATCAACGCCAGCATCGAAGAAAGCCTTGAACGCTTTGCCCCTGTGGCCGAGGCGGCGGCGGAAGAGGGCGTGCCGGTGCGCGGTTATATTTCGTGCGTGACGGATTGCCCTTATGACGGCCCGACCGCCCCGGCTCGGGTGGCGTGGGTGGCGAAAAAGCTGTTGGCGATGGGGTGCTATGAAATCAGCCTTGGCGACACCATCGGGCGCGGTACGCCCCAGACCATCACCGCGATGCTGAACGCGGTTGCCGAGGTGGTGCCGGTGTCGAAACTGGCCGGGCATTACCACGACACCGGTGGTCGGGCGCTGGAGAATATCGAAGCCTCGCTGGCGCTGGGCCTGCGGGTGTTCGACGCGGCGGTCGGCGGCTTGGGCGGTTGCCCCTATGCCAAGGGCGCCACCGGCAATGTCGCGACCGAGGCCGTGGCCGATCACCTGAGCGCGCTGGGCTATGACACCGGGCTGGACCGCGCGGTTATCGGCCGGGCCGCCGACATGGCGCGGGCCATGCGCGGCTAGGTATATTTGCAGATTGGGACCAACGGCATGAGCGAATTTCTAAGCATCGAAACCGACGCGCGCGGCGTGTGCACCCTGACACTGAACCAGCCCAAGCGGCACAATGCGCTGTCGGTCGGGCTGATGGATGCGCTGACGCAGGCGGCGGCCGATCTGGGGGCTGACCCTGCGGTGCGGGTGGTGGTTCTGGCGGCGGCGGGCGAAAGCTTTTGCGCCGGGGGCGATCTGCGCTGGATGGCCGAACAATTCGCCGCCGGGCCCTCGGCCCGCGA
>NZ_JBFHDW010000253.1:0-3914 GCF_041584535.1 Actibacterium sp.
CAGATCAACGAGGCCATCGCCGACACCAAAACCGGAGCCGCCCGGCGCAACGTGATTATCTTTTGACACGCTGCGACGCAGCATTATTGCCCGACTTTTCACCTTAAACGGGCAAATATGGCTAAAAAGCAACGGTTTTATGAATTGCTGCATCGCAGCATTTTCGGGCTTTTCTTTCGGATTTGCACCGCCTACAACTGAACCGCGTTCAGTATAGGAGGCTCCTATGACCCCTGCGACCATGGCCAAGCGCGAAGCGTTGAAGGCCAAATTGATTGATATTGCCGAAGCCGAAATCGCCCAGGGCGGCATCGTCGCCCTACGGGCCCGCGATCTTGCAAACGCCGCCGGATGCGCCCTTGGCGCGATCTATACTGCGGTTGACGATCTGGGCGAATTGGCGATTGCGGTGAACCGCCGAACCGTCGACCAAATCACTGAAAAGATGCAGGAATCTGTGTCCGGCCTTGATGGCGAAGACGCGGACGACCTGCTGGTGACGCTGGCGCAGTCCTATCTGAGCTATGCCCAGACCGAAACCAACCGCTGGCGGACGCTGTTCTCGATCGGCCTGCCCGAAGCCGAGGACGCCCCTGGGTTCCATCAGGCGATCGAGCCGATCGTCGGCCTGATCTCGACCCAGCTGGAGCGGCTGAGCCGGTTCGAAACCTCGCGCAACCTTGACCGCAACGCCCGTGCGATTTTTGCGGCGGTGCATGGCATGATTTCGCTGGGGATGGAGCCGCGTCTGGCCGCCATCGACGCCCGCGATCTGGACCGCATGGTGTCGCGCGTGGTTGCGACGCTGAGCAACAAGGAGGACACGCTGTAACCCGCCAATAGTCGGATTACTGCAAGCACAAGGCGCCCGATTTCGGGGCGCCTTTTTCTTTTCCCGGCGCAGAGCGAATAAGTTCCAGAGACAAACTAAAGCGTCAGATTAACAGGCTCAAAGCAGGAAATTGTCGGAAAAGGTCAACCGGACCCACGTGCATCTGCCATCGGACCACGCGTGGCGCGGGCCTAAACCTGTGGTTCGGAAATGAAAATGGCGATCCCAGAAGGACTCGAACCCTCAACCTGCTGATTAGAAGTCAGCTGCTCTATCCAGTTGAGCTATGGGACCGCTGAAGCGGTTTTCACCTTCGGCCCCGGAAAAGGCAAGCCCTCAGTGCGTCCAGACCTGACGGCGGTTCGGCACGAAATTCTCGCCATAGCCGCGGGCGCGGATAACAGGTTTGCGCGACTTGGGTTCGGTCACGACGGCCTCGATCCCCTTGTCATGGGCATAGGCCAGCGCCGCCTCTTTGCTGTCGAACCGCAGGCGCACCTGGCTTTGCGTGTCGGTCGAGCTGGTCCAGCCCATCAGGGGGTCAACTTCGCGCGCGGAATCTGCTGCGTATTCCAGCACCCATTGACGGGTCTTCGCGGTTCCGGATTGCATTGCCGTTTTGGCGGGCTGATAGATGCGGGCGCGCATGGGCTGTCTCCCTCAAGATTCCAGAAACCTTATGGAAAATTCGGCCGCAAAGTGCAAGAGAAAGCAATCCGCCTTTCCGCAGTTGCCCCCCTTGAACCGGAACAAAAACGGATCAAATCATAGGCAACGCCAAAGGAATCGCTATGACCGACGCCCCGTTGATGCACGCCCCTGCCCCGGACGTGAAAAACCGCCCCAAGCTTGAGGGCGGGCGGCGCTTTGTCATGCATACCGATTTCGAACCGGCGGGCGATCAGCCAGCCGCGATTGTCGAGCTGTCTCAGGGGATTTTGGACGGCGAACGCGATCAGGTTCTGCTGGGCGCCACCGGCACCGGCAAGACCTTTACCATGGCCAAGGTCATCGAAGAGACCCAGCGCCCGGCGATCATTCTGGCCCCGAACAAGACCCTTGCCGCGCAGCTATACGGCGAATTCAAAAACTTTTTCCCGGAAAACGCCGTCGAATATTTCGTCAGCTACTACGACTATTACCAGCCCGAAGCCTATGTCGCCCGCAGCGACACCTATATCGAGAAAGAATCCCAGATCAACGAGCAGATCGACCGGATGCGCCACTCGGCCACGCGGGCGCTGCTGGAGAGGGACGATGTGATCATCGTGGCCTCGGTATCCTGCATCTATGGCATCGGCAGCGTCGAGACCTACGGCGCGATGACGCAGGATCTGGTGGTCGGCAAGGACTATGACCAGCGTGCGGTGATGGCCGATCTGGTGGCCCAGCAATACCGGCGCAATGACACCGCGTTTCAACGCGGCTGTTTCCGGGTCCGCGGCGATAGCGTGGAAATCTGGCCGGCTCACCTTGAGGACCGGGCGTGGAAGCTGTCGTTCTTTGGCGAGGAACTGGAGGCGATCACCGAATTCGACACGCTGACCGGCGAGAAAACCGACACGTTCGACCATATCCGCGTCTACGCCAACTCGCATTACGTGACGCCCAAGCCGACGATGAAACAGGCGATCATCGGCATCAAGAAAGAGCTGCGGCATCGGCTGGATCAACTGATGTCCGAGGGCAAGCTGCTTGAGGCGCAACGGCTGGAGCAGCGCTGTAATTTCGACCTTGAGATGCTTGAGGCCACCGGCGTGTGCAGCGGAATCGAGAATTACTCGCGCTATCTGACCGGGCGCGCCCCGGGGGAACCGCCGCCGACCCTGTTCGAATTCATCCCCGACCACGCCCTTGTTTTCGCGGATGAATCCCATGTCAGCGTGCCTCAGATCGGCGGGATGTACAAAGGCGACTTCCGGCGCAAATCGACCTTGGCCGAACATGGGTTCCGCTTGCCGTCCTGCATGGACAACCGGCCGCTGAAATTTGAAGAATGGGACGCGATGCGGCCGCAATCGGTGTTCGTTTCGGCCACCCCGGCCGCGTGGGAGCTGAACCAGACCGGCGGGGTTTTCACCGAACAGGTGATCCGCCCCACCGGCCTGCTGGACCCGGTGATCGAAATCCGGCCGGTGGAAACTCAGGTCGATGACGTGATGGACGAAATCCGCCGGGTTTCGGCCAAGGGATTCCGCACATTGGTCACCACCCTGACCAAGCGCATGGCCGAAGACCTGACTGAATACCTGCACGAACAGGGCATCAAGGTGCGCTATATGCACTCGGATATCGACACGATCGAGCGGATCGAGATCCTGCGCGACCTGCGACTGGGGGCGTTCGATGTGCTGATCGGCATCAACCTGTTGCGCGAGGGGCTGGATATCCCCGAATGCGGGCTGGTGGCGATTCTGGATGCGGACAAGGAAGGCTTTCTGCGGTCGGAAACCTCGTTGATTCAGACCATCGGCCGCGCCGCGCGGAATGCCGAAGGCCGGGTCATCATGTATGCCGACCGCGTGACCGGCAGCATGGAGCGCGCCATGGGTGAAACCAACCGGCGGCGCGAGAAACAGATCGCCTATAACCTTGAACACGGCATCACCCCGGCGACGATCAAAAAGAACGTCGAGGATATTCTGCAGGGTCTCTACAAAGGCGATGTCGATCTCAGCCGGGTCACCGCGACCATCGAAAAACCGTTGCACGGGGCCAATCTGGAGGCACATCTGGACGGGTTGCGCACCGACATGCGCAAGGCGGCCGAAAATCTGGAATTCGAAGAGGCCGCGCGCCTGCGCGACGAAATCAAACGGTTGGAGGCGGTCGATCTGGCGATCTCGGACGACCCTCTGGCCCGGCAATCGGCGATCGAGGCTGCCAGCGGCGCCGCAGTTGGACGCTCGACCGCGGGGCGCAGCGGCACGCGGGTGAAAAAGGGCCGGACGACGCGAAAGTTCTGATCCATTGCTTTGAGGGGGTATTCCGATGAAATGGCGTGACCTTGCAGAACGGCAAATCAAAAAGGCTCAGGCCGAGGGCCAGTTGGACAATCTGAAAGGCGCGGGCAAGCCCTTGC
>NZ_JBFHDW010000254.1:0-3850 GCF_041584535.1 Actibacterium sp.
AACCGCTGCCGTGGTGGGCGCGGGCCGCGATGGTGCCGGTGACCCTGTATCTGGTGGTCCTTGGCTGCCTGCAAATGCTGAATCCGTCCTATCTGGGCGGCAGTGGCCTTGGCGGTGTGATCTTTGGCGCCGTGCTGTTCGGCCTTGGTGCTGCTGGCAGTTCAGTCACCCTGACCGCCGCCCACATCCACCGCCCGCGCACCAAGATCCGCGCCGGCTATCGCCGCAGCATGTTCGGCAAGGTGATCCATTTCATCGCTGGCAACCCGATCATGCCGGTCGTGTCGATCGCGGCGGTGGTGTCGTTGGTGGTGATGGTGTTCATTGCCTATGGCCAGCACAACAAGGGCGTCGAATTCTTCGTCGAATCCGAACCAGAGCAAGCGATCATCTATGTCCGCGCACGCGGCAACCTGTCGTTGATCCAGACCGATGCGCTGGTCAAACAGGTCGAGCAGATCGCGCTGCAACATCCCGGCGTCGAGAACGCTTTTGCCTTTGCCGGCGACGGCGGCCTGAACGCCAACACCGGCGGCGCGCAACCGCCGCTGGACACGGTCGGGCAGGTCCAGATCGAACTGGTGCCATGGGAAAACCGCAAGGACAAACCCGAGCTGGACGGCAATCTGGTGCTGGATGACCTGCGTGCCGCGCTGCACAACATCCCCGGCATCAAGACCGAGATCCTTGATCTGTCGATGGGCCCGGCCTCGGCCAAGCCGGTGCATCTGCGTCTGAAAGGCGACAATTGGGACGACCTGCTGGCCGCGACCAGCATCGTGCGCGCCCGGTTCGAGGACACGCCGGGCCTGACCGATGTCGAAGACACCCTGCCCCTGCCCGGCATCGACTGGCAGATCGACGTCGATGTCGAACAGGCCGGGCGCTATGGCGCCGACGTCGCCACGGTGGGCGGCATGGTGCAACTGGTGACGCGCGGGCTGTTGCTGGACCAGATGCGGGTGCCCAGCTCGGACGAGGAAATCGACATCCGCGTGCGCCTGCCTGAAAAGGACCGGGTGCTGTCGACGCTGGACAGTCTCAAGGTCCGCACCGCCTCGGGCCTTGTGCCGCTGTCGAATTTCATCACCCGCAAGCCGGTGGCCAAACTGGGCCGGATCACCCGCGTCGACGGCAACCGCTTTTTCGACGTCAAGGCCGGGGTCGATGCCGACATGATCAACGATGCCGGTCAGCCGATGAACCCGACCGAGCGGATCGAGCTGCTGACCCAGTGGCTGAAAACCGACAAACCGCTGCCTGCCGGGATCGACTGGGAATGGACCGGCGATCAAGAGGATCAGACGGAAAGTCAGGCCTTCCTCAGCCAGGCCTTCCTGGGCGCGCTGGGGCTGATGTTCATCATCCTGCTGGCACAGTTCAACAGCTTTTATAATGCGACGCTGGTGTTGCTGGCGGTGGTTCTGTCCACCACCGGCGTGCTGATCGGGATGCTGGTCATGGATCAGACCTTTAGCATCATCATGACCGGCACCGGGATCGTGGCGCTGGCGGGGATCGTGGTGAACAACAACATTGTTCTGATCGATACCTATCAGGAATTCAGCCAATATATGCCCCGGATCGAGGCGATCACCCGCACCGCCGAGGCGCGGATCAGGCCGGTTCTGCTGACCACCGTCACCACGATGGCGGGCCTTGCGTCGATGATGTGGGGGCTGAGCTTTGACTTTATCAATGGCGGCTATTCGATCGACAGCCCGACCGCGCTGTGGTGGAAGCAACTGGCCACGGCAGTGGTGTTCGGCCTTGGCATCGCCACGGTGCTGACGCTGATCTTCACGCCATCAATGCTGGCGCTCAGAGTGTGGTTCAACACCTATGTGGCGGCGCTGTTGCGGCTGATCGCGGCAGTGTCGGGCGGATCGGGCAGCCGTGCCGCACGCGACCGGGCGCTGAACCGCGCGGCCCGCAAACTGGCTGCGCCCGAACTGATCTGGGACGACCCCACAGCCCCGGCCACCGACGCGCCCCCCGCCGCCAGCGAGGAACAGCTTGCCGCCCTGCGCCAGTCGCGTGACGATCAGGACCGGGCGCAGACCGCGGATGACAAAGCGGTGCGCGCGGCCGAATAAGCCGCGCGCCCGATTTCATCAGGGTTCGAACGTATCCCGAACGTAGATCGGCACCGACAGGATCGCGACCAGTTCCTCGGTCCCGTCAAAGATGCCCGCCAGTTCCGGCACGCTGACGCTGTGGCTGGCCTCGCCCGCCAGCGGCTTGCCCATGCCTTTGCTCATCAGCAGCTCGGCCAGTTGGCTGTAGCGGTAGATGTGGAAAAAGTCGGGCTTGACGGCCGAGTACGGCTGGGCGGTGTTGTCGATGCTCCAACTGGGCACACCCGCGGCATAGCTGACCGAGAAGGCCACCTCGCCGCCCCCCTCGGGCGCGATGGTCCAGCTTTCCGAGCGCATGTCCTTGCCGTCCTCGGTCAGCTCTTTCGTCGCCGTCTTGGTGAAGCCGGCCGCGATCGAATTGTCATAGGGGTTCAGAACCGGCGCAGGTTCGTAGATGCGGGTCAGATACATCCGCGGCGCCTTTACATCGGGGCTTACGCCATAGCCAAAGAACGCCCCAACGCGGCTTTTGGCGGGCGTGTCGGGCTTGCCCTCGGGATCCAGCCGCAGGGTCTGATCCATCACCACCAGAAAGAAATTCGCGCCCGCAAGCGGTCCCTTGGGCAGGGTGATCGCCTTCCAACCCTCGGGCATCACCGCCTGAACCGCCGTGTCATTGGCTTTGAACGCCAGCAACATCCGGCTTTCGACGGTCTTGCCGACATAGGTTTCAGCCCCGGCCTGTTCGGCGGAAATGACCGGCGCAGTCGCCAGAATGGCGGCAACGGCCAGCCTTTTCATCAAATGCAGCGTCATGACTTTTCCTCCCACATGCTGCGTTCCCGCGCCATTCAAGCGCGAGAACCAATAGGGAAGTCTTGGCCAGTTCCGGTGTCGCGTCTTTGAGGCATCTCAGAGCCGGTGACAGCGATCCGTGCTAAAATAGGGGTGGGTTTGTGCCTTGCCCAAGTCCGCGATCAAGCGGCCTGTTCTTCCTCTTCGGCCTGTTGGCGCGCCCACATGCTGGCGTAACGCCCGCCAAGCGCCAGCAGCGCCTCGTGGCGGCCACGCTCGACCACAAGGCCGTTCTCAAGCACCAAGATCTCGTCCGCGTCGACGATGGTCGACAGGCGGTGCGCGATGCTGAGCACGGTGCGACCCTCGCCCATGGCTTTCAGTTCGGCCTGAATCTCGCGCTCGGTCTCGCTGTCCAGCGCCGAGGTCGCCTCGTCCAACAACAGGATCGGCGGGTTTTTCAGCAAGGTGCGGGCAATGCCGACCCGCTGTTTTTCGCCGCCCGACAGTTTCAGACCACGCTCGCCCACCTTGGTTTCGAACCCGTCGGGCAGGCTGGCAATGAAGTCATAGATCTTGGCGGCCTTGGCGGCGGCCTCGATCTCGGCGCGGCTGGCGTCGGGGCGACCATAAGCGATGTTGTAATAGATGGTGTCGTTGAACAACACCGTGTCTTGCGGAACGATCCCCACCGCCGCGCGCAGCGAGGCTTGCGTCACTTCGCGCACATCCTGCCCGTCGATGCTCACGGCGCCGGAATCGACATCGTAGAATCGGTACAGCAATCGGCTGATGGTGGATTTGCCGGCACCGGACGCACCGACGAAGGCAACGGTCTTGCCCGCGGGCACTTCGAAACTGACGCCATCGAGAATGGGGCGACGCGCGTCATAGGAGAATCTCACGTTTTCGAATCGCACGCTTGCGCCCTGCAGACTCAGCGCGCGTGCATCGGGCGCGTCGGCGACCTCATGATC
>NZ_JBFHDW010000255.1:0-3830 GCF_041584535.1 Actibacterium sp.
GATCTGCGCGCCCCGCCCGACAGTATTCTGTTCACGATGGTGCCGCCTGAAACCGGATCGGCCTAGATCCGGCCTCGCGGCATGACGCTGGCCCGCAGACGCTGGCGATAGGCCACAACCGCATCCTTGATCGGCCCCGGCGGCATGTGAAACTCGTTATCCATCACCCAGCTCATGGCGCGAATGGTGCGCACCTGTGTCGGTGGCAGTTTGAGCTTTGCCAGATGCCCGATCAGGTCGGGGTTCTCGGCAAAAAGATGCGGCAACTCAAGCCCCTGCGTCAGCAGGTTCAGCCGGGTGCGGGTGCATTTTTCGCATTTGCCACAGTTCAGTCCATGAGCATTGGTGCTGAAACAGATCGACAGGCCTGCCAACAAATCGCGCGGATCACGGGCCAAGGCCGCGACCTTTTGCGAGCGGAACACCGTGTTGCCGCCGTGATGCAACGGAAATTGCGGGGTGCTCAGCGCGGTGGCGGTGGGGCCGTTATTGCTCCACGGGTGATAGGCCATCTCGGTTGCGGGCACCATGTCGGCCGAGATCAGGCAATGGGCGAAGGCCGACTGGTGAAAGGTCATGCACATCGACATGAACGGCAGGTGCAGCATGTTCCACTCGATCCCGCAGCGGCGCAGGTCGGTTTCCATGGTGAACAGCTCGAAATCCATCAGCGCGGCGAAATCGCGGGCGCGGGCATTGAGGATCTGAAAGCGCGGATCGGCCGCATCGGGATAATCGGCCCCGGCGATCAGAACCCCGTGGGTCAGCGACAGTTCATCCTGCAAGGTCAGCGCCGAAAAGCTGGAATCCACCCCGCCTGAATAACAGAAAATCCCGTCTGTGGCGTCGCGCGGCGGCAGATCGACGATGTTGGTGCAGGTCAGGGTGATCGGATAGATCTTGCGCGGCACCCATAGGGTCATCAGGAAAATCAGCCGCTGCATCGCCTCGACCGTCTGACGGGACATCGGCAAATCGGTGCGCAGGTTGATATTATGCGACAGGCCGATGCAGACCGCGCCGATCAGCGCGAAATCAAAGGTCGGGTGCTGCAAGGTGCCGGGATAATCGCTGCGCAGGAAAAACCCATGCGGGCCGACCTGAACATGCGCGGTCTGGCCATCGAAATGCGCGGTGATCTCGGCCGCGCTTGGGGATGGCACGGGGCGGAAGATTTCTGCGATATGCTGACCCAGATGACGGAGACTCATTCGCGGATGCCCGTTCTATGCTAAAGACCTGCTGGTTGTTGCCGCACCGCCCGGTCTTGGCAAGCAAAAAACCAGCGCCCTCATTGACCCCGCCGCGCCGCGTGGTAAACCCCGGCTGATGGACAGGATGGCCCGAACATGAACCTTTTTACCGATCTGCGCACGCTTGTGACCGAATGCCTGAACGCCTTGGTGGCCGAAGGCTCCCTTCCCGCAGGGCTGGATTATGGCAATGTGGCGGTCGAGCCGCCGCGCGATGCCCTGCATGGCGACATGGCGACCAATGCGGCGATGGTTCTGGCCAAACCTGCCGGGATGAAACCCCGCGACATCGCCGAGGCCCTTGCCGCCAAGCTGACCGCCGATCCGCGCGTCGCCAGCGCCGAAGTGGCCGGCCCCGGTTTCCTGAACCTGCGCCTGAACGCGCCGGTCTGGCAGAGTCTGGTAAAAACCGTGCTGACCGCCGGCACCGCTTTCGGGCGCTCGGACATGGGCGCGAACAAGCGGGTGAACGTGGAATATGTCTCGGCCAACCCCACGGGGCCGCTGCATGTCGGCCATACCCGTGGCGCGGTGTTCGGCGATGCGCTGGCCAGCCTGCTGGCCTATGCCGGTCATGACGTGACCCGCGAATATTACATCAACGACGGCGGCGCGCAGGTCGATGTTCTGGCGCGCTCGGTCTACCTGCGCTATCTCGAAGCCTTGGGCGAGGTCGTCGAATTCGCCGAAGGCACCTATCCTGGCGAATACCTGATCGACGTTGGTCAGGCGCTGGCGAACGAGGTTGGCAATGTCTGGGTCGATCAGCCCGAGGCGGTCTGGCTGGAAGAAATCCGCGATTATTCCACCGATGCGATGATGGACCTGATCCGCGCCGATCTGAAGGCGCTGAACGTCGAGATGGACCATTTCTTTAGCGAGAAATCGCTTTATGGCACCGGCCTGATCGAAGCCGCCATTGCTGAACTGGACGCCAAGGGCCTGATCTATCGTGGCGTGCTTGAGCCGCCCAAGGGCAAGCTGCCCGAAGATTGGGAGCCGCGCGAACAGACGCTGTTCCGCTCGACCGAACATGGCGATGACGTTGACCGCCCGATCAAGAAATCCGATGGCGCCTGGACCTATTTCGCCCCGGATATCGCCTATCACTATGACAAGGTGAAACGCGGCTATGACGCGCTGATCGACGTGTTTGGCGCCGACCACGGTGGCTATGTCAAACGGATGAAAGCGGCGGTCTCGGCGCTGTCCGATGGCACGGTGCCGCTGGATATCAAGCTGACGCAACTGGTGCGCCTCTTTAAGAATGGCGAGCCGTTCAAGATGTCGAAACGCGCCGGTAATTTCGTCACCCTGCGCGATGTGGTCGATCAGGTCGGCCCCGATGTCACCCGGTTCGTGATGCTGACCCGCAAAAACGACGCGCCGCTGGATTTCGATTTCGACAAGGTGCTTGAGCAATCCAAGGACAACCCGGTGTTCTATGTGCAATATGCGCATGCCCGCGTGTGCTCGGTTCTGCGCAAGGCGGCCGAGGCCGGGATCACCACCGATGACGCCACGCTGGCCGCCGCCGATCTGGGCAAGCTGGCGCATGAGGCCGAATTGGGCGTCGCCAAAAAGCTGGCCGAATGGCCGCGTCTGGTCGAAATAGCCGCCCGCACGAATGAACCGCACCGCATCGCCTTTTACCTCTATGAACTGGCGGGCGATCTGCATGGCCTG
This sequence comes from Actibacterium sp., assembly GCF_041584535.1. GTDB lineage: Bacteria > Pseudomonadota > Alphaproteobacteria > Rhodobacterales > Rhodobacteraceae > Actibacterium_D. The sequence goes on from NZ_JBFHDW010000255.1 coordinate 2,940, forward strand.
TGGAACCGCGGCAATGACGACTCCAGCCTGCGCTTCCTGCACGAGGGCGATGCGGCCACATCTCAGGCGAAAATCGCGCTGGCACGGGCCGTTGCCGTTGTTATTTCTGCCGGTCTTGGTATTCTTGGCGTGACCCCGGCCGAAGAAATGCGCTGAGCAACAAGCGTTAATCGTCCGGGCAAGGCAGGCAAGAGACACTCCGACAGCACCGATTCCGGGGCTGTAAGGATGCGATGAGGCGGCAATGACGGGCATTGATTACGATGAATTTCACGGGCAAACCGCCCCTCCTGCGACCGGAGGCGTGCAAACGCTGATGACCTGGGCCGGGGCGCTGACCTCGGTCGCGCTGGTGGCCGGGTTGGGGATCTGGGGCTATCAACTGACAATGCGCGATGTGTCCGGCGTGCCGGTTGTGCGGGCGCTGGAAGGTCCGATGCGTGTCGCCCCCGATGATCCGGGCGGACGTCAGGCCGATCATCAGGGTCTTGCCGTGAACCGCGTCACCGCCGAAGGCGAAGCCGCGCCGCCCGCTGACCGGCTGATGCTGGCGCCGCGCCCGGTCGATCTGACCGACGAAGACGCCCCGCGCGCCAGCCTGAAACCGGCGCCGCGCACCGTGGTGGTCGAGGCTTCAATCCCGGCGGATGACAGTTTGATCGAGCCGAAAGACCCGGTCGCACTTGCACTGGCCCGTGCCGAAAAGCTCAGCCGCAGCGCCGCGCCGATCGAACTGATCCCCGAGGATGATGAAATCACCGCCCCGCCGGCGCTAAGCCTGACCGGCGACACCGCGCCTGACGACACCACCACCGCCGTCTCAGGCGTGACCTATTCGATCCGCCCGCGCGCGCGCCCTGAATGCGACCTTGCCGCGCTGGCCGCGATCGC
>NZ_JBFHDW010000256.1:0-3817 GCF_041584535.1 Actibacterium sp.
CGGGTGAACCTGCGCCGTTTCTTCGAGGTCGATGCCAATCACATCGCTGCGGCGGCCATGGTGGATCTCTACCGTGACGGCGTGGTGACAGGCGACGAGCTGGAAGCGGCTCTTCGCAAATACGACATCGACGGCAAAAAACCGAACCCGCGGCTGGTCTAAGCGCGACAGAAGGAATTCCGAAATGGCAATTGAAGTGAAAGTTCCCGACATCGGCGATTTCTCCGATGTTCCGGTCATCTCGATCCTGGTCAAGGTAGGCGACATCGTTGCCGCCGAAGACCCGCTGATCGAACTGGAAAGCGACAAGGCGACAATGGAGGTGCCCTGTTCGGTCGCAGGACGTGTGGCCGAGATCAGAGTCAAGGAAGGCGACCTGGTCTCACAGGGCGCGCTGATCCTTCTGCTGGAAGGCGAGGGGGCGGCTGACGCCCCGGCACCGGCTGCAGCCCCGGCACCCGCGGCTGCGCCGGCCCCGTTCGCTGCCCCGACTGCCGCCCCGGCCCCGGTCACAGATGCGGGCTTCGGCAAGGCACATGCCTCGCCATCGGTACGCGCCTTCGCCCGCCAGCTTGGCGTCGATCTGGCCCAAATCAACGGCACCGGCCGCAAGGGGCGTATCCTACGCGAGAACGTGACCGATTTCTTCAAGTCCAGCGCGGCTCCGGTCGCTGCCAGTGGGGGCGCGGTGCATGGCGGCATGGGTATCCCGCCGATTCCGGCCGTGGATTTCTCGAAGTTCGGCTCGGTCGAGGATGTCGAGATGCCGCGGATCAAGAAGATCTCGGGTCCGGCGCTGCACCGGTCATGGCTGAACGTGCCGCATGTCACCCACAACGAAGAGGCCGACATCACCGGGCTCGATGCCTATCGCAAAGAGCTTGATACCGCGGCCAAGGCCGATGGCTACCGGGTGACGCTGCTGAGTTTCGTCATCAAGGCCAGCGTCTCGGCGCTCAAGACCCATTGGGAAGTCAATTCCTCGATCCATCCCGACGGCGACAAGCTGATCCGCAAGTCCTATTACCACATCGGTTTTGCCGCCGACACGCCGAACGGTCTGGTGGTGCCGGTGATCCGCGACGCCGACCGCAAGGGCATCGTCGAGCTCTCGCGGGAACTGGGCGAACTGTCGGCCAAAGCGCGCGATGGCAAGCTCAAGGGCGACGACATGTCGGGGGCGAGCTTCACGATCTCGTCGCTGGGCGGCATCGGCGGCACCTCGTTCACGCCGATCGTAAACGCGCCCGAGGTGGCGATCCTCGGCCTGACCCGGTCGAAGATGGCGCCGGTCTGGGATGGCGAACAGTTCGTGCCGCGTCTGATGCAGCCGCTGTCGCTGTCCTATGATCACCGCGCCATCGACGGGGCGCTGGCGGCGCGCTTCTGCGCCACCCTGAAACACCTGATGGGCGACGTCCGTCGCCTGATGCTGTGAGGGAGGGCGCTATGGACGTCAAGGTTCCCGATATCGGTGATTTCTCGGATGTGCCAGTGATCACCATCCTGGTCGCGGTCGGCGACGTGATCGCCAAGGAAGACCCGCTGGTCGAACTGGAAAGCGACAAGGCGACGATGGAAGTGCCATCGCCGGTAGCCGGCAAGGTCGCGGAAATCAAGGTCAAGGAAGGCGACCGGGTGTCCCGGGGTTCTTTGATCCTGGTGCTCGAGACCGCCGACGCGACAGAGGCCGCCGCGGCCAGTGCGCCGGTGGCAGCAGCGGCGCCCACCCCCGTCGCTGCCACCGGCACCGCCACCGGCCCCGGCGACATTCATGCCGAGGTCGTGGTGCTGGGCTCGGGCCCGGGCGGCTATACCGCCGCCTTCCGTGCCGCCGACCTGGGCAAGAAGGTCGTGCTGATCGAGAAAGGCGCCACCCTGGGCGGCGTCTGCCTCAACGTGGGCTGTATCCCCTCCAAGGCGCTGCTGCACGCGGCCAAGGTGATCACCGAGACCGAAGAGATGGCCGAGCACGGCGTCAGCTTTGCCGCGCCCAAGGTCGATATCGACAAGCTGCGCGGCTGGAAGGAAAGCGTGATCAACCAGCTGACCGGCGGGTTGTCGGGCCTGGCCAAGGGCCGCAAGGTGCAGGTCGTCAACGGTTACGGCACTTTCGCCGGGCCGAACATGATCGAGGTGCAGGACGACGAGGGCGTCAAGACCGTCAGCTTTGACCAGTGCATCATCGCCGCCGGGTCCGAGCCGGTGACGCTGCCCTTCATCCCGCATGACGACCCGCGGGTGATCGACAGCACCGGCGCGCTGGAACTGGCCGACGTGCCCAAGCGCCTGCTGGTGCTGGGCGGTGGCATCATCGGCCTGGAAATGGCCATGGTCTATGACGCGCTGGGGTCCAAGGTCACCATCGTCGAACTGATGGACCAGATCATCCCCGGCGCCGACAAGGACATCGTCAAGCCGCTGCACAAGCGCATCGAGGGCCGCTACGAGGCGATCAAGCTCAAGACCAAGGTCATCGCGGTCGAGGCCCAGAAGAAGGGGCTGACGGTCACCTTCGAGGATGACAAGGGCGAGGTCACGACCGACACGTTCGACAAGGTGCTGGTTGCCGTCGGCCGCAAGCCCAACGGCAAGCTGATCGACGCCGAGAAGGCCGGCGTCGCGGTCGATGATCGCGGGTTCATCCCGGTCGACAACCAGCAGCGCACCGGGGTGCCGCATATCTTTGCTATCGGCGATGTGGTCGGTCAGCCGATGCTGGCCCACAAGGCCGTGCACGAGGGCAAGGTCGCGGCCGAGGTCGCCGCGGGGCACAAGCGCTTCTTTGATGCGCGCGTGATCCCCTCGGTCGCCTATACCGACCCCGAGGTCGCATGGGTTGGCCTGACTGAGGCCCAGGCCAAGGCGCAGGGCATCAAGGTCGGCAAGGGGGTCTTCCCCTGGGCCGCCTCGGGCCGTTCGCTTTCGCTGGGGCGCTCGGAAGGCATCACCAAGGTCATCTTCGACGAGGCCGATGACCGCGTCATTGGCGCCGGCATCGTAGGACCCAACGCCGGTGACCTCATCGCCGAGGTGGCATTGGCCATCGAGATGGGCGCCGATGCGATCGACTTGGGTCACACCATCCACCCGCATCCTACCCTGAGCGAGACGGTGAATTTCGCCGCCGAGATGTACGAGGGGACGATCACTGACCTGATGCCGCCAAAGAAGCGGCACTGAATAAAACTATAGGGCCGGCCCTTCGGGGGCCGCCCTGTCTTTTTTCCGCATCTTCACCAAAGGGGCCAGCGATGACCAAAACAGATCGGCGCATGGATTTCGAGACGGCCTTCGCGGCTGTCGATCCGAAATCGCGCTTTCCCTTCCTTTATCCGCAGTCCATGATGTCGGCGTTCCAGTCAGGTGGTGTCGACACCGCCGCGGGCGGCGCGGTGATGGCGCTGCTGGCGCGGGCGCAAGGCGAGGCCCTGGCACTGGTGTTGCGGCAGGTCGAACAGCAGGTCCGGGCCTTCGGCATGCTGGTCGATTCTGGCCTGCCACCGGCTCGCGGAACCACGGGTGATGAGGCGCGGCGATCGCCGACTACGCCGATGAACATTTCGGGGCAGGATCAGTCCTGCGCGCCAAACTTGCCGGTATCTGGAGGTCAAAAATGAAAATCGGAACTCCTAAGGAAGTGTTCGAGGGTGAAAATCGCGTTGCGATGACTCCCGACTCGGCGCTGCAATTGCAGAAGCTGGGTTACGAATGCGCCATCGAGTCCGGCGCGGGTGTCGCTGCCGGGTTCTCGGATGAGCTTTATGAAAAGGCCGGAGTGGAGGTCATCAAGACCGCTGCCCAGCTGTGGAAGGCC
>NZ_JBFHDW010000257.1:0-3815 GCF_041584535.1 Actibacterium sp.
GTCCGGCCTAACCTTGCGACCGCCCACAGATTCGGGACCAGATAACCCGGGCACTGACAAAAGCGAGGACACCATGGCAAAGAACAAGGGAACCAAAGTGCCGGACATGTCGGAAATCCCCGGCATGAAAGAGGCTCAGGACGGGATGGCCCTGATGGGTCAGATCGGCAAGATGATGCTGGATCACATGGGGCGCTCGGGCGCCGGATTTGCCGCCTTTGTCAACGCGCGGCTCAAGCAGGACGCCGAGGTCCGGCAAGAGATCATGGCCTGCCGCGATGTCGATGAATTGAAGCGGATTCAGTCGGCCTATCTGAAAGGCGCGATGGAGCAGTTCTCGGTCGAGACCGAAAAGGCGGTGCGCGATGGGACCAAGGTTCTGGAAGATGTGATGAAGCGGGCGCAAAAGCCGAAAAAGCCCTGACCGGCCGCCGGAAAGCGACACCCCCGGCGCCGGGCCGGGGGTGCGATTGATTATTCCGAACCGATCTTTTTAAAGGTCATGTCAGGCTCGGCCAGATATTCGCGGCCCTTGAACATGCCCTGCCAATACATCGGCGGCAGCATCCGTTCCTTCAGGAACCATGCGGCGCGGGTGGGTTTCTTGCCGTCGATCAGCCACTGCGGGAAGCTGGGCAGTAGCTTGCCGCCATAGCCGAACTCGGCCAGCACGATCTTGCCGCGTTCGACGGTCAGCGGGCACGAGCCATAGCCGTCATATTGCGCGACCAGATCCTTGCCATCCAGCACCGCCAGCGCGTTGACTGCAACGACCGGCGCCTGCTTGCGCACGGCGGCGGCGGTTTTGGCGTTCGGGGTCGAGCAGCCATCGCCAAGCCCGAAGATATTGGCGAATTTCTTGTGCTGCAGCGTCGCCTGATCGACATCGACCCAACCGGCGGCATCGGCCAGCGGCGAGGCTTTGATAAAGTCCAGACCGGTCTGCGGCGGGCAGACATGCATCATGTCGAACTCTTTTTCGACAAGGGTTTTCGTGTCGCCATCGGTCACTTCGAAGGTTGCCACTTTGGCGTTGCCATCGACCTTGACCAGATTGTGGAAGAAGCTGAGCGTCGCATCGTATTTCTGCACGTATTCCATCAGCGCGGGCACGTAATCCGGCACGCCGAACAGCACGCCACCGGCGTTGCAGAATTCGATGTCGATGTCTTTCAGAACCCCGGTGCGCAGCCAATAGTCGGCCGACAGATACATCGCCTTTTGCGGCGCGCCGGCGCATTTGATCGGCATCGGCGGCTGGGTGAAGATCGCCTTGCCCTTGCGGGTGGCCTGCACCAGCTCATAGGTATAGGGCGCCAGATCGAAGCGATAGTTCGAGGTCACGCCGTTCTTGCCCAGCGTCGCCGGCAGGCCTTCGATCGCCTCCCATGCCAGACGCAGGCCGGGGCAGACCACCAGAACCTCATAGCCATAGCGGGCGCCGTTTTCGAGCGAGACCTCGTTGCGGGCCGGATCAAAGGCCGAGACCGCGCCGCGGATCAGTTGCACACCATCGGGGATGACATCGACCATGCGGCGCATGGTCTGGCCCTTGGTGAACACACCGGCGCCGACCAGCGTCCAGCCGGGTTGATAGTAATGTTCTTCGCGCGGCTCGATGATGGCGATTTTCGCCTGCGGGCGGCGTTTCAGGATCGAGGCCGCCGTGGCCACGCCACCGGCGCCGCCGCCGACGATCAGCACGTCGTATTTCTCGGGGGTGGCGGTCTGGATGCTTTCGCCGAACCGTTCTTCCATGCGCGGGCGTAAGCCCGACAGGTCATAGCCTGCTTGTGCGGTGGCGGTCAGGATCGCGTCAGGCGACAGCATCTTGGCGCGGGCCAGCGCCCACAGGGTCGAGGACCGGGTGCCGGTGCGGCAATACGCCAGAACCGGGCCTTTGCAGCCCTTCAGCGCGTCGTCGAAACTTTGGATAATCTCGTCGGAAATCATGCCCGGCTTGATCGGGACAAAGCGGAATTCCAGACCGGCCTCGCGGGCGGCGGTGGCAATTTCGGCGGCCGAGGTCTGATCATCGGCCTCGCCATCGGGGCGGTTGCAGATAATGGTCCGGTATCCGGCTTCGGCAATGCGGGCCACATCATCCGGCTTGATCTGTGGCGACGCCGCAAAGCTGGGCGCAATTTGTTTGATTTCCATCGGTGTTCCTCCCTGAATCAGGGTCTGTTCGCGTGAGAATTGGCGAAACATACAAAAAAATGAATATTTCGCAACCCTTCCCAACAGGGACGGGCCCCTGCATCCGGATTACAGCATGGGCCGCGGCGGGGAAAGGCCCCGCGCGGGGGTTACTCGAACTCCATTTCGGTAAAGACGACACCGGCGTTTTTGGTCGCCAGTTCTTCGAACGTGTCCAGATGGGCATAGGGCGACTGATCGACGTAATAGGCATCGTCCAGCGTGCCGCCGTTTTCCAGATGTTCGGCGATCTTGCCGCGCAGATAGACCAGATAGTCATGGGTATAGCGCCGCACCTGCGCCATGTTGGTCGGGTGGCCGTGACCGGGGATCACATAGAGCGCGCCCAGCGGTTCAAACGCGGTTTCCCAAGTCTCGATCCAGCAGCTTGTGCAGGTCTCGCTAAAGATCGGCGGCATCCGTTCGTGAAAGGCGATATCGCCCGCGATCACCAGCTTCTGCTCGGGCAGCCAGACCTGAATATCACCGGGGCTGTGGGCGGGGCCAAGGTGCAGCACCTCGATATGCATCTCGCCCATGTCGATGGTGTAGGTATCTTCAAAGGTGATGGTCGGGCCTTGCGCCACGGTGCCCTCGGCATTCTCGCGGGCGTAACGCTTCATGCCTTCCAGCAGTTGATAGCTGTTGGCCTCGAATTCCTCGGCGGCCTCGGCATGGGCCAGCACGTCGATGCCCTGTTCGGTCCAGTAATTGTTGCCCAGCATGGCATGGCCCTGACCGTTTTCATTGATCACCAGTTTGACTGGCTGATCGGTCAGCGCCTTGATCTCGTCATGCAGCGCCTTTGACAGCGCGTAATTGGCGCCAGCGTTGACCACGATCACCCCGTCGCCGGTGATGATGAAGTTCAGGTTGTTGTTGTGACCGGCGTTCTCATAGGTCGGCGGAGCGGTGGCGCCCGTGGCGGTAAAGATATGCGGGATCACCTCGACCGGTTTCGAATACAGCACCGATTGCGGGTATTGATCGGGGATATCTTCGCTGGCCAGCGCCGGAAGCGCGGCAAGGGTCAGCACGGAAAACACGAAAGCATTGCGGATCATCAGGTCTCCTCCCAAAGACCCGCAAAGAATATACACATTTGAATGTGTGGCAAGCAGGCGTTTAGCGGGCTGCCTCGGCCGCGGCGCGGATGGTGCGGATATTGTCGCCATAGACGCCGGGATTATCGACCGATCCGCCTTTGAACACGGCCGAGCCCGCGACCAACACATCAGCGCCCGCCGCCGCCATCAACGGCGCGGTTTCGGGGGTGATGCCGCCGTCGATCTCGATATGGATCGGGCGGTCGCCGATCATGGCACGCAGCTTTTTCACCTTGTCGATCTGGCTGTGAATGAACTTCTGCCCGCCAAAGCCGGGGTTCACGGTCATCACACAAATGAGGTCGACCATATCCATCAGATAGTCCAGATCCTCGATCCCGGTGCCGGGGTTGATCGCCAGACCGGCCTTGCAGCCCGCACCACGAATGGCCTGCAAGGTGCGGTGGATATGCGGCCCGGCCTCAAGATGCGCGGTCAGCACATCGGCGCCAGCTTCGGCAAAGGCGTCGATATAGGGGTCAACCGGCGAGATCATCAGATGCACGTCCA
>NZ_JBFHDW010000258.1:0-3814 GCF_041584535.1 Actibacterium sp.
CCAGGATCTCGAAGACCTTCGTCGCGGCATCGGCCGCCTCTGGGCGCAGGCTCATCGTTGCGCCCTCCCAGGTTCATCATCACTTGCCGAAGAGCAGTTTGGCGCTTCTTGCCCCGATCCCGGCTGCTCTGTTCGGCGCTCGAGGAAGGAGCCGCCCTGCCCGAGATGCGCAATCCCGGCGGACAAGAGGCGCGGCGCGTCCAATTGATCGCCGACCTTGAAATCGGCGCCAGAGGGGCGGACATGCGGACCGGCGTCCAGCCCGTGGTTCAGGGTGATCAGGTTGCCCGAAACCGTGACGTCCTCTTGCAGAACCACCCGGTCGGCGCCTTGCGGCATCGGGGCGCCGGTGAAAATCCGCACGGTCTGGCCGGGGCCAACCTTGCCGTCAAAGCCATGCCCGGCTGCCGAAGTGCCGATGACCATGAATTGCGCATCGACATCGGCCTCAACGGATTTCAGCGCATAGCCATCCATTGCCGAGGCATCAAACGGCGGCTGATCGCGTCGTGCAACCGCCGGTTCGGCCAGAACCCGGCCTGCGGCCAATGCCAGCGGCACGGTTTCGATGTCCGTGGGCGAGGTCAGGTCAAAGATGCGGGCAAGGGCGTCTTCGACCGAGATCATGAGGATACTCCCGAGATCTGGTCCTCTTCCCATTGCGCATAGGTTCGGCCATCTTTGGTTTTCCACTCGGTGCGACCATTCGATGAACGGCCCGTAGCGATCGCAGCAGCCGCAGACGGGCTGGAAAAAGCGTAATCTTCCACAAGCATGCCGCCATTTTGCGATTGAGAAATAAGCCCATCCGCGACAAGTTTGTCGTGTAACTTCCAGTAATGGGTGTCGTAGCTGCGGTCGCCAACCCATTCCGGGCGGACCGAAGACCCAGCCTGAATGACGAATTTTCCATCCACAAGGCGGGCGGATGCTTGCCCACCTTTCCGTGGAACATTCAAGAAGAACTCAGCAACAATGGCGCGTGAAGCATCACCGGCCTGGTCGCGCGTATCGCCCTGTCGGCCAGAACGGAATACGTCCACGCGAATGGCAGGTAACACCATATGCAGATTGCCCAGAAAACTCTCCATGCTTGCGGTCGCCGCCTCGTTCAGGCTTGCCCCGTTTGGCAAGTTGCCATTTTCCAAACGCATGGCTTGCGCTTGTCGTGCATCTCGTATTAGCCGGTTTTCAAGAAACTTCACATGTGCCTTGTGAAGCGCGTCGCCCGTGGTTGTCACTAGAACGGCCTGATCCCACCAATCGCGCTCACGGCTATGTTGGCGCAGCCGATCAGCCATATTTTCGGCTTCTCCGATATACGCCAATGGCCCTTCCTTATCTTCTCCGACAAGTATGTAGATACCTGTCTGAGAAGCCTCAGGCCGGCGTAAACCGTCAGGAAGACGGGTACGCGGAATACGGAGGATATGTCCCGTCCAATTGAACATGCTGGCGGTCATCATCCCGTCCGGCGTGCCATCTACAAAGTACAACTCCAGTGCGCGACCTTGCTTCATGCCTCGTACCGCCCGGATTTGCCGCCGTCTTTCAGGACCAGCCGGATATCGGTGATCTGCATGTCCTTTTGCGCGGCTTTCAGCATGTCATAGATGGTCAGCGCCGCGACGTTGACGGCGGTCAGGGCCTCCATCTCGACGCCGGTCTGGCCGGTGGTCTTGACCGTGGCCTGAATGCGCACGCCGGGCAGGGCGGCGTCGGGGGTCAGGTCGATGGCGACCTTGGTGATCGGCAGCGGGTGGCACAGCGGGATCAAGGTCGAGGTCTGTTTCGCCCCCATGATCCCCGCCAGACGCGCCACGCCCAGAACGTCGCCTTTCTTGGCCCGGCCCTCGGTAATCAGGGCAAGGGTTTGCGCCGACATTTTCACACAGCCCTCGGCCACGGCGACGCGGCTGGTCACGGCCTTGTCCGAGACATCGACCATATGGGCGCGGCCTTCGCCGTCGAAATGCGTAAGATCGGCCATCAGGCGGGCACCACTGCATTGGCCAGCAGCGCGCGGGTGGCGGCGGTGACGTCATCCTTGCGCATCAGGCTTTCGCCGATCAGGAAGCAGCGGGCGCCATGTGCGGCCATATCGGCCAGTTCCGCAGGCGTGTTCAGCCCGCTTTCTGACACGATCAGCCGGTCACCCGGAATACGCTTGGCCAACTCGCGGGTGGTGTCGAGCGAGGTCTCGAACGTCTTGAGATTGCGGTTGTTGATGCCGATCAGCGGCGATTTCAGTTCAAGCGCGCGGTCCAGTTCGTCGCCGTCATGCACCTCGATCAGCACATCCATGCCCCAGCCAAAGGCGGCGTCTTCAAGCTCGGCCGCTTGTGCGTCCGAGACCGAGGCCATGATGATCAGGATGCAATCGGCGCCCAAGGCACGGGCCTCGGCCACCTGATAGGTGTCATACATGAAATCCTTGCGCAAAGCAGGCAGGGCGGTCGCGTTGCGGGCCTGAACCAGATAGTCCTTGGCGCCCTGAAAGCTGGGTGTGTCGGTCAGAACCGACAGGCAGGTGGCGCCACCGGCCTCATAGGCCTGCGCCAGAACCGGCGGGTCAAAATCGGGGCGGATCAGACCCTTGGACGGGCTGGCCTTTTTGATCTCGGCGATCAGGCCATAGCCGGTTTCCGACGCCCGTTTCAGCGCTGCGGCAAAGCCACGGATGGGGCTTGCGGCGCGGGCCTCGGCCTCGACCTCGGACAGCGGCTTGGCGGCCTTGTCAGCGGCGATTTCGTCCAGCTTATAGGCTTTGATCTTGTCGAGAATGGTGCTCATGCGCTGGCCTCTTGGGTGATTTTCGCCAGCGTCTGGACCGCGCGCATTGCCGCGCCGCTGTCGATCGATTCAGCGGCCATCGCCGCGCCGTCCTTCAGAGTGCTGACCTTGTCGGCCACCATCAAAGCTGCGGCCGCGTTCAGCAGCACCGCGTCGCGATAGGCGCCTTTGGTGCCTTCCAGCAGCGCGCGCAGGGCGATGCCGTTTTCCTCGGGCGTGCCGCCCAGAATGTCGCGCAGCGGATGCACCGGCAGGCCGGCGTCTTCGGGGTGGACCTCGAACCCGGTGATCTTGCCGTTTTCCAGCGCCGCGACATCGGTCTTGCCGGTGATCGTCAGCTCATCCGTGCCGTCCGAGCCATGCACCAGCCACGCCTTTTCGCTGCCCAAGGCCAGAAGGGTTTCCGCCATCGGGAAGATCAGATCGACCGCGAAAGCGCCGGTCAGCTGCCGCTTGACGCCCGCCGGGTTGGTCAGCGGGCCGAGGATGTTGAAAATGGTCTTGCAGCCCAGTTCCTGCCGCACCGGCATCACATGCTTGGTTGCCGGGTGGTGCATCGGTGCCATCATAAAGCCGATCCCGGCCTCGCGGATCGCGCGCTCGACCACATCGGCGCCGACCATGACGTTGATGCCCATCTGGCTCAGCGCGTCTGCCGCGCCGGATTTCGAGCTAAGGTTGCGGTTGCCGTGCTTGGCCACCGGCACGCCCGCGCCGGCGACGACGAGCGCCGCCGCGGTCGAGATGTTGAGCGTGCCCTTGGCGTCGCCGCCGGTGCCGACCACGTCCATCGCGCCCTCGGGGGCGGTGATCCGCTCGGCCTTCTCGCGCATCACGAAGGCCGCGCCGGCGATCTCGTCGACCGCCTCGCCGCGGGTCCGCAGCGCCATCAGGAAGCCCGCGATCTGCGGCGGCGTCGCCTGGCCCTCCATCATGATGCGGAAGGCCGTCTCGGCCTCCTCGCGCGACAGCGGGCGGTCGGCGGCGCGGCCGATCAGGGATTGGAACTCGGTGCTCATGC
>NZ_JBFHDW010000259.1:0-3765 GCF_041584535.1 Actibacterium sp.
CCTCAGGATGCCCTTGTGGCGATCATGATCGCCGAGTCCGCCTCGGACGAAAATATCCGCACCTCTGAACTGGTGACGATCCAGCGCATCGTGAATCACCTGCCGGTGTTCGCCGATTTCGATCAGGACCGGATCAGCGTCGTCGCTGCGATGGTGTTCGACCTGTTTGAAGAAGAAGACGGTCTGGACGCGCTGTTCGGTCTGGTGCGCGATGCTCTGCCCGAAAAGCTGTGGGAGACCGCCTATGCGCTGGCCTGCGACGTGGCAGCGGCGGATGGCAAGCTGATGGAAAGCGAACTGCGGCTGCTGGAAGAAATGCGTTACGAGCTGAACATCGACCGGCTGCACGCAGCGGCGATCGAACGCGGCGCCCGCGCGCGTCACATGACGCTGTCGCACTGACCCTCACGCGCGGATTTTGAGTATTTAGACCAAGAAAAAGCTGGGTCAGGCCTGATAAAGCGTGGCCCAGCGATCCAGAAGGCGGCCTTGCAGAAGCCGCGAGCGCGAGGTCCAGGCGCGGCCGCCCTCGGGGTGCTCGCGCTGATCGGGGCGCAATTTGGCGCGGTGGGCCTGATCGGCTGAAAAGAACGTGAAGGCCAGATCGCGTTTGCCCGGCTGGCTGATGTAACCGGCAAGGGCACTGACGAAATTCAGCGTGCCGGTCTTGGCATGGACCTTGGCCGGGTGATCGGGGGCGGCGCGCCCGGCAGGGTCGCGCATCGGGATTTCCTTCATCAGCTTGGCCAGCGCCCCATCGGGACCAGAGCGCACCAAGGCCTGCACCATATCCGCCGCCGCCATATGCGAGCGGTCGCTGAGGCCGGAGTGATCGAAGAACCGCGCCTTTTGCGGGGTCAGTGTCGTTTCCAGCCAGCCTTGCATCTGGGTGGCGGACTGTTCCAGCGATTGCGGGCTGGTGCCGCGCGCGCGGGTGGCGGCCAGACCGACCGACTCGGCCGTCAGGTTGGTCGAGAATTTCAGCATCCCGTGCAGGATCGTCGTCAGATCGGCGCTGTTGTGGCGCGCCAGAACCGTGCCTGTGACCTCGCCCGTGGCCGGTTGCGGGCGGGGCAAGGTGAGGCCCGTCGCGCCGGCCAGGGTCTGCATGACTTCGGCCGTATAGGCGCCGGGGTCGCGCACCGGCAGCCAGCGGCCGCCGCCCTTGCCCAATGCGGCGCTGGCGACGGTCCAGTCATCCACGCCGTCACTGCGGGCGTAGGTATAGACCGGCAGATTGCGATCGACGATGCGCATCCGGGCGGTGTGGACTTCGGGACGATAACGCAGCGCCCGCGCGTCCAGCGCCACGTCCCAACCAGCGCCGCCGCGCTTCCATTCGAAATAGACCCGGTTGAAATTCAGGTTCAGCCCCGACACCGCCGGATTGTAGCTGACGTACTCGGGCTGTTCAGAGTCGATGGCGGTCAGTTGCGGCAGCGCCCGTGGGTCATAAAGGAACTGGCCACTGATGCTGCGCAAGCCGGTGGCGTGCAAATCGGCCACCAGATCGCCCAGATCGTCGGTGTCCAGCACCGGATCGCCGCCGCCCAGAAGGATCAAATCGCCCGCAAGCCGTCCGTTCGCAATCGGCCCGGTGGCCACAAGCCGGGTCTGAAAGCGGTGATCGGGTCCAAGATGTTCCAGCGCGTAAAGCGTGGTGATGACCTTGGCGGTGCTGGCGGGCGGCAGGGCAAGCAGCGGGTTGCGCGATTCCAGCACCTCGCCGGTGCGGGCATCGGCTACGACAAAGCCCACATCGCCGGTCAGACGCGACGTGGCGATCAGGCTTTCGATCTCAGGGGCGGTTGCGGTGATTTCCCGCGCCGGGCGTGCCCGTGGCGGGATCGAGCGCGCCAGCGGTTCAGCCGACACAGGCCCCGCGACCAATCCGGCCCCAAGACCTGCCAGAACGAAACGGCGCGTAACCATCAAGACCCCCCAATCACTGCGCGGAGTGAACCAAATCTGGCGGCCAGCGGCAAGGGCAGTCAGTCGTGTTTCCACTCGCCCCGCGCGCGGATTTCACTGGACGAGACCGACAGCATCGGCACGTTCACGAAACACCATGCCGGCGCCGACATCTGGCCCAGCAGGCGCGCCTGATCCGATGATACGCGGTAGCGTGCATAGCTTTCGGCCGCTTTCGACATCCGGGCCTGCAGGCGCTGACCGGGGCGGGCCAACACGCCGATCGGCACGTTTTCCATGATCCACTGCCAGTTTTCCCAGCGGTGGAAACCGGCCAGATTATCGGCCCCCATCAGCCAGACGAACCGCACCCCGGGATATAGCTGTTGCAGGCGTGTCAGGGTCTGCGCGGTATAACGGGTACCGATCTGTGCCTCGATATCGGTGATACAGACGCGCGGATGGTCGATTATCGCCCGCGCCGCCTGGATTCGGCGCGCGATCGGGGCCGGGCCCTTGGGCTTGAGCGGGTTGCCCGGGCTGACCAGCCACCAGACGCGATCCAGCCCGAACCGTTTCAGCGCCTCGCGGGTGATATGCGCATGGCCTTCATGAGCCGGATCGAAGGACCCACCCAACAGGCCGATGGTTTGACCCGGCCGGGCATATGGAAGCGTATCACGCATCGCGACTGTTTCGCTGCACACCCGGCGGCTGTCAATCTTTTGCGCAGGGGTCCCGGACAGCAAATCGCGTTGGTCGCCGAAATCAGCGCGTTTTTCTCGATATTTGGCACCGCATTCGCGCTTCTGGCGCCGCGTGCCGTTGCCCCCGACACCTTGCATAGCTATCTAACGGAAAACCTGATTTTCCAAGGATTCCCGCAATGGCCAGCTATCAATACGTCTATCACATGGATGGGGTGTCCAAGACCTATCCCGGTGGCAAGAAATGCTTTGAGAATATCCGCCTCAGCTTCCTGCCCGGCGTGAAGATCGGTGTGGTCGGCGTCAATGGCGCCGGTAAATCGACGTTGCTGCGGATCATGGCCGGGATCGACAAGGATTTCTCGGGCGAGGCATGGGCCGCCAAGGGCGCCAAGGTCGGCTATCTGCCGCAGGAGCCGAAGCTGGACGAAAGCCTGAGCGTGCGCGAAAACGTCATGCTGGGCGTGGCCGAGAAAAAGGCGATCCTTGATCGGTATAACGAGCTGGCGATGAACTACTCGGACGAAACCGCCGACGAAATGGCCGCTCTGCAAGACGAGATCGACAGCCAGAACCTGTGGGATCTGGACAGCCAGATCGACGTCGCGATGGAGGCCCTGCGCTGTCCGCCTGACGATGCGCCGGTCGAAACCCTGTCCGGCGGTGAGCGCCGCCGCGTGGCGTTGTGCAAGCTGCTGCTGGAAGCGCCCGAAATGCTGTTGTTGGACGAACCGACCAACCACCTGGACGCCGAAACCATCGCCTGGCTGCAAAAGCACCTGATCGAATATCAGGGCACCATCCTGTGCGTCACTCACGATCGGTATTTCCTCGATGACATCACCGGCTGGATTCTGGAACTGGATCGCGGTCGCGGCATTCCTTACGAGGGCAACTATTCGGCATGGCTGGAACAAAAGGCCAAACGTCTGGAGCAAGAATCCCGCGAGGACAAATCCAAACAGAAAGTGCTGGAGCGCGAACTGGAATGGATCCGTGCCGGTGCCAAGGCCCGTCAGGCGAAATCCAAGGCGCGTATCAACGCCTATGAAGAACTGGCCGGCCAGTCCGAGCGCGAAAAGCTCAGCCGGGCCCAGATCATCATTCCCAACGGCCCGCGTCTTGGCGGCAAGGTGATCGAGGTCGA
>NZ_JBFHDW010000260.1:0-3743 GCF_041584535.1 Actibacterium sp.
CGGGAGCGTTTGGCCTTAGATCAGGCCCTGCGACCGGAACAGGGTTTTCAGATCGGTTTCCGGGCGGGCGCCGAAATGGCTGATGACTTCGGCGGCGGCAACGCAGCCCATGCGGCCGCAGGTTTCCAGCGACTGGCCGGTGGCATAGCCATACAGGAACCCGGCGGCGAACTGATCGCCGGCGCCGGTGGCATCGACCGGGGTGATCGGGGTTACGGGGACGATGGCCTCGTCCTCGCCGCGAACCAGAACCACGTCATGGCCCGAACGGGTGCAGACCACGGTGCCGGCCTCGGACGCGGCCTGTTCAAGCGCCGAGGACAGGTCGGTTTCATACAGCGATGCCCATTCGTGTTCATTGCCGATCACGAAGTCCAGTTCGCGCACGAGGCGGCGGAAATCGGCGCGGTGGCGGTCGACGCAGAACGGGTCGGACAGCGCAATCCCGGCTTTGCCACCCGCCGCCCGGCAAGTTTGCGCCGCTTGTTCGAACGCCTGTTTTCCTTTGGGTTTGTCGTAAAGATAGCCCTCGAGAAACAGGATTTCGGCCTGACCGGCGACGTCGTCGGAGACGTCCTCGGGGCCAAGTTCAGCCGAGATGCCCAGATAGGTGTTCATCGACCGCTCGCCATCGGGCGACACGAAGATCATCGAGCGCGAGGTCGGCAATTCGCCGCCCGCCACCGGTGGGTTGACGAAATCCGTCCCGCCCGAATTCATGCCATCGGCATAGAACCGGCCCAGTTCGTCGTCATGCACCCGGCCGATGAACGCGGTTTTCAGGCCCAGATTGCCCAGACCCGCCAGCGTGTTCGCCACCGAGCCACCGGGCGCCTGTGTGCGGTTGGTCATCGCGCCATACAGCATCTCGCCGCGGGGCTGTTCGACCAGTTGCATGATGCCTTTCTGGATGCCCATGAGATCGAGAAAGCTGTCTTCGCACTGGGTCAGGACATCGACGATGGCGTTGCCGATACCGACAACCTGATAGGTTTTGCTCACAGGTTTTTCTCCTCAAAGGGACAGAGATCACGGATCACGCAAGTGCCGCACAGCGGTTTGCGGGCCTTGCAGGTATAACGGCCATGCAAGATCAGCCAGTGATGGGCGTGCTGCTGGAATTCGGCCGGGATATTGTCTTCGATGGCGCGTTCGACCGCGTCGACGGTTTTGCCGGCGGCGATTCCGGTGCGGTTGCCGACGCGGAAAATATGGGTATCGACAGCCTGCGCGGGCATGTGGAACCACATGTTCAGCACCACGTTCGCCGTTTTGCGTCCGACCCCCGGCAGCGATTGCAGCGCCGCGCGCGACGAGGGCACCTGGCCATCATATTGATCGACCAGAATTTGGCTCAGCTTGATGACGTTCTTGGCCTTTTGCCGGAACAGGCCGATGGTCTTGATATGCTCGATCAGGCCGTCTTCGCCCAGATCCAGCATCTTTTGCGGCGTGTCGGCGATCTTGAACAGGGCGCGGGTGGCTTTGTTCACGCCCACATCGGTGGCCTGCGCCGACAGGGCGACGGCAACAACCAGCGTATAGGCGTTCACATGCTCCAGCTCGCCCTTGGGTTCGGGGTCTTTGGCGTGGAACCGAGTGAAAATCTCGTGGATCGTATGGTAATCAAGCTGCTTTGCCATAGGCGCGGTATGCCCGTTGTGCCGCGACAGGGCAAGTCCGGGATACCGGGTGATTTTGCGCAATATTCGGGTCGCGGGGGGCGGGCGCGTGGCTTAGGCTGGGGGGATCATAGACGGAGGGCGCGATGCCGGACGGCAAGGGCGAACAGGACTATCATTATCAGGTGATCCGGCGGGCGATCGACCGGATCGACGCCCATGGCGGCACTGGCCTGACGTTAGAGCAACTGGCGGCCGAAATGCAGATGAGCCCGGCGCATTTCCAGCGCCTGTTCAGCAAATGGGTCGGGGTGTCGCCGAAACGCTATCAGCAATATCTGGCGCTGGACCATGCCAAGACCCTGTTGCGCGACCGCTTTACCACGCTGGAAACCGCGCAAGGCACCGGCCTGTCGGGCAGCGGCCGCCTGCATGACCTGTTTCTGCGCTGGGAGGCGATGAGCCCCGGCACCTATGCCAGCGGCGGGGCCGGGCTAAAGATCAACTATGGCTGGTTCCCCTCGCCTTTTGGCGAGGTTCTGGCCATGGGCACGGCGGCGGGTCTGTGCGGCATGGCTTTTGTCGATGACATGGGACGCGAGGCCGCCTTTGCCGATCTGGCCGGGCGCTGGCCCAAGGCCGCGTTCACCCCTGCGCCCGAACGGCTGAAGGCCAGCGTAGAGGCCGCCTTCGCCCAATCCGGCACCGTCGATCTGGCGCTGATCGGTGCGCCGTTTCAGATCAAGGTCTGGGAGGCGCTGTTGGCGGTGCCCTCGGGCCATGTCACCACCTATTCCGAAATCGCCCGCGCCATCGGATCCCCCGGCGCGGTGCGGGCAGTGGGCACTGCGGTCGGGCGCAATCCGATCTCGTTCCTGATCCCCTGCCACCGCGCCTTGCGCAAATCCGGGGCTTTGGGCGGCTATCACTGGGGCCTGCCGGTCAAACGCGCCTTGCTGGCATGGGAGACCGCCCGGCTGGACGGTTGATGGGCGAAAACCTGCCGCTCACGGCGCTGTGCATTCAGTGTTGCGGTCTCGCGGCCTATATTCCCGCGAAACCCCATCAGGGGGCGAACAATGAGGCAAAAATGATTCGAGCACGTTTTCCGATGATCGTCGTCGCCGGGGCCCTGACCCTTGGCGCCTGCACCGATACCTATACCACCACCAGCGACCCCAATCAGCGCACCAAGGAAGGCGCCGCCGTCGGCGCCATCACCGGTGCCGTGGCCGGCATCCTGATCGGCGATGACAAACAGGGCCGCACCAATGGCGCCATCATCGGCGGTCTGGTTGGCGCGGCAGCCGGGGCAGCAATCGGGTCAAGTCTGGACAAACAAGCTGCCGACCTTCAGGCCAGTTTCGACAATAATGCGATCCGGGTGGTCAACACCGGTTCGGCGCTGATCGTGACCATGCCGCAGGACATCCTGTTCGCCACCGACAGCGCAATCGTCAGCCCGGCCTTGCGCTCGGATCTGTTTGTTCTGGCCGAAAGCCTGAATGACTATCCCGACAGCACGGTGCAGGTGATCGGCCATACCGACAACACCGGCAGCGCCAGTTATAACCAGCAATTGTCGGCACTTCGCGCTGAATCCGTGGCCTCGATCCTGCGCGATGCCGGTGTCACGTCGTGGCGGATCGTCGCCAGTGGCCGGGGCGAGGATCAGCCCATTGCATCGAACCTGACGCCCGAAGGCCGGGCCCAGAACCGCCGGGTCGAAATCATCATTACCCCAAGACAATAACGGGTTGGGCCAACGGCCCACCCCTTTCCCTGTTGCCGCAGGGACCAAGCGGTCATATGGTCTTACCAATTAAGGAGACCATCCATGCCGTTCGAAAAGGTTCACTCTGAAAAGCTGTCTCATGCCGTTCAGAAGCAAATTGAACAGCTGATCCTGCGTGGCATCCTGCGCCCCGGCGAACGCCTGCCTTCGGAACGGGAACTGTCGGACAAGCTGGGCGTGTCGCGGCCATCGCTGCGCGAAGCCGTGTCCGAATTGCAGGACCGCGGCCTGCTGGTCAGCCGCGCCGGCGCCGGGATTTTCGTGGCCGAGGTTCTGGGCTCGGCCTTTTCCCCGGCGCTGATCCGGCTGTTCGCCGACCATGACGA
>NZ_JBFHDW010000261.1:0-3733 GCF_041584535.1 Actibacterium sp.
CAATTAAATTTATTCTGCACCGCAGCATTTTATTCTTGAAATGCTGCGGTGCAGCATGTATATAGTTTGTGCAAACACCGAAAACGGGCCCGCACCCGAAACTCACTGGAGATACTACAATGGCTAAGACCCAAGACTTCACCAAAATGGTTCAAGACATGCTGGCTGCTTTCCCGGTTGACCTGAGCTCGTTCCAACTGGACAACTCGGCTGCTTCGGAAGCCTTCAAAAACCAGGCCGCTCTGAGCGAAAAACTGTCGAAAGTGGTTCTGGAAGCCGCTGCCAAATCGAACGAACTGTCGTCGAAATGGACCAAAGACACCCTGACCAAACTGGGCACCCTGACCACCGTTAAATCGGAGCCGGCTGACTACACCAAAGCCCTGACCGATTTCGCTTCGACCTCGGCTGAAGCTGCTTCGGAAAACCTGGCTGCCTATGCCGAAATCGCCAAAAAAGTTCAGATGGAAACCGTCGAACTGATGCTGGCCGCCGGCAAAGACCTGCAAGCTGAAGCCACCGCCGTCGTGAAAAAAGCCACCGACGATGCGACCGCTGCCGCTAAAAAAGCGACCGCCGCTTCCAAGTAAGACCGACCTTTTGCATCGACCCTCCTCCCTGTCGATGTGATCGCGTAGAGCGGGCTTTCGAGCCCGCTCTTTCTTTTTGCTGCAACACCGCATAAAGTTCTCTGCGCTGCAACAAGAGTACCTATCGGGGAGGGTTACATGACGGAAGAAGAGACCAAGCCGCTGCTGATCAAGCGCTACGCCAGCCGCAGGCTTTATAATACGGAAACCAGCGACTACGTGACGCTGGAAGACATCGCGTCCTTCATCCGTGATGGCCGTGAGATTCAGATCGTCGATCTGAAAAGCGGTGACGACCTGACGCGGCAATATCTGCTGCAGATCATCGCCGAACATGAAAGCCGTGGCGAAAACATGCTGCCGGTGAACGTGCTGACCGATCTGGTGCGTGGCTATACCAATCAAGCGCAAAGCGTCGTGCCGCAGTTTCTGGCAATGAGCTTTGAAATGCTGCGCGAGGGCCAGACCAAGTTTCTGGACAATCTCGGCGTGCCGAACCCGATCCAAACCGTGCCGGGTTTCGATTTTGAAACGATCAAGAAACAGCAGCAGGCTTTTCTTAAGGCCATGACCGGCGCGTGGCCTGCAGCCTCCAGCAGCGTCGAAATGGAAGATAGTGAATCCACAGAGGACGATCTTGATGCCATAAAAAAGGAACTGGCCGAGCTTCAAAGTAAGCTGTCGAAGTTGGGCCAATAACCTTTCAGCGAATTCAAAAAAAGGGCCGCGCGGGAAACCGGGCGGCCCTTTCATTTTGTGGATAAGGCTTGGGTCAGGCGACCTCGGCAAAGACCTGTTTCAGGGCGGCCTCAAGTTTCTCGAACATCTCGTCCATCTGGGCATCTGTGATGATGAACGGCGGACACAGCACCACCGATTGCCCCAGCGGCCGACAGATCAGCCCGTGATCGGTGCAGGTGTTGGCGATGCGCTCAGAGACCGAAAGCGCGCCATCGAACGGCGTTTTGGTCGCCTTATCCTTCACCGCCTCCAGCGCCCCCATCAGGCCCTTGCCGCGCCATTCGCCGATATTCGGATGCTCGGCCAGCCGGGCCATGCCGGCTTCGAATTTCGGGGTCATGGCGCGGACGTTGTCGATCAGTGGCGCATTGCCGCTTTCGCCCTCCAGAATAACCTCAATCGCTTTCAGCGCGATGGCGCTGCCCACCGGGTGGCCCGAGGCGGTAAAGCCATGCGGGAATTCCTCGATCGCCTCGGCCGCATCCTGCAACCGGTCCGACAGATCCGGCCCAAGGATGATCGCCCCCATCGGGAAATAGCCGGCGGTCAGGTTTTTCGAGCTGATGATCGCATCGGGCATAAAGTCATAGGTCTCGCATCCCCAGACCCCGCCGGTGCGGCCAAAGCCACAGATCACCTCGTCCGCGATCAGCGGGATACCGTATTTGCGCAGGATCGGCGTGATCGCCTGAAAATAACCTTTTGAGGGCGGGATCGCGCCACCGGCCCCCATCACCGGCTCGGCAAAGAAAGCGGCAATCGTGTCGGCGCCTTCACGCTCAATCATGTCCTCTAGCTCGGTCGCCATGCGGGCGGTGAATTGCTCTTCGGTCTCGCCGGGGCGGCCCTCGCGCCAGTAATGCGGGCAGGTCAGGTGCAGAAAGCCGGGCAGGGGCAGGCCAAAGACGCTGTTATAGGGCTTGCCCGTTAGCGAGGCCGACACCGCCGTCACCCCGTGATAGGCATTGTTGCGGCTGATGAATTTCCGGCGCTGCGGCTGGCCTTCGGCGCCCGACAGGAACCACAGCATCTTGACCATGGTGTCATTCGCCTCGGACCCCGAGTTGGTATAGAACACCCGGCCCCGGTCGAACGGCGACACCTCGATCAGCTTTTCGTTCAGCAGCACGGTCTGATCCGACAGGCGCCCGAAAAACGCGTGATAGCCGGGCAGGCGGTTGTATTGCACCCGCGCCGCCTCGGCCAAACCGGCATGGCTGAACCCGGCGACCATGTTCCACAGGCCCGAATTGGCATCCAGAAACCGCCGCCCGTGGACATCAACCACATAGGGGCCGTCGCCATGGCTTAGAACCACCGCGCCGCGCTGATGCACCGACGGCAGATCGGTAAAGCCGTAAAAGGCGCTGGCGTCGGCGCGGGCTTCCCAGCTGTTGGCGGCGTCGTCTTGCATGATCGGAAACCTTTCGGAAATCTTCGGATGTTTTGCCCACGCTATCGCCGCGGTTTCGCCGGTGCAATCGCCCGTCGCAACTGGTGGCCAACGGGGCTGGTGCCGTTGCGTCAATCGCCCTAGTCTGACCCCGACGCGACAGGCAGAGGCAGATAGAATGGGGCACTCAAGCGGCCGGATCACCCTGCAAGGGATCGAAGCCTTCGTGGCCACGGCGACGGCCGGTTCGGTCTCGGCCGCCGCGCGCAGTCTGGGCAGCAGCCCCTCGGCGATCAGCCAGCATATCAGCGGACTCGAGGCCGCCTTGGGCGCGGCGCTGATCGACCGCACGACACGGCCGGTGTCCCTGACGCCCGCCGGACAGATCTTTCGCCGCCGCGCACAAGCCATCCTGTTCGAAGCCCAGCAAGCCCGCGCCGAAGTCGCCGCTCAGGATCTATCATCGCTGACCGACCTGCGCCTCGGCATGATCGAGGATTTCGATGCCGATGTGACACCGCGTCTGCTGACGGACATAGCCGAAGACCTGCGCACCTGCCATTTCCTGCTGGAAACCGGCGCCAGCCACCACCTGTCCGAGCAACTTGCGGCGCGGGCGCTGGACATGGTCGTCGCAGCCGAAACCGGCCCTTGCCCGGACTGGGCTGAATCCCATGCCCTGCTGCGCGAACCCTTCATCGCCGCCGTGCCGCGCGGGGCGCTGCACCCGGCGGGCGACCGCCTTGCGCAACTGACCGCCCTGCCGCTGATCCAATACACCCAGCGCCACCACATGGGCCGCCAGATCGCCGCGCATCTGGCCCGGCAGAACCTGACCCTCGCCCAACGGTTCGAACTGGACAGCTATCACGCCATCCTTGCCATGGTCGCCGCCGGGGCCGGCTGGACGATCCTGACGCCGCTGGGCTACTTGCGCGCGCAACGGTTCCACGATCAGGTCGATGTGCTGCCGCTGCCGTTCTCGCCGCTCAGCCGGACCATCACCCTG
>NZ_JBFHDW010000262.1:0-3731 GCF_041584535.1 Actibacterium sp.
CCGGGCAGCGCCGCGCCGTCGGGCAGCTTGGCGAGCTCGTCGTCGAGCAGCCGGAGCCCGCGCTCGAGCGTGTTGAGAAAGCGTTCCTCCTCAAGCTTCAGCGTCTCGGAAATCAGCGCCTGGGCGCGGCCGAGCTCGGGATAGGCCTGGCCCATCTCGGCCACCAGCGTCGGCACCAGGCGGTGCATCACCGGGTCCTTGGCGCCGGCCAGGTGCGCATGCCGCATCGCGCGGCGCATGATCCGGCGCAGGACATAGCCGCGGCCCTCGTTCGAGGGCATCACGCCGTCGGCGATCAGGAAGCTTGTCGAGCGCAGGTGATCGGCGACCACTCGGTGATGCACGTTCTGCGGGCCGTCGGGGTCGGACGAGGTGGCGTTGGCGCTGGCCTCGATCAGGGCGCGCATCGTGTCGGTGTCGTAATTGTCGTGCTTGCCCTGCAACAGCGCGCCGATCCGTTCCAGCCCCATGCCGGTGTCGATCGACTGCATGTCCAGATCACGCATCGAGCCATCCTCGAACTGCTCGTTC
The DNA here is from genome assembly GCF_041584535.1 of Actibacterium sp. Lineage (GTDB taxonomy): Bacteria > Pseudomonadota > Alphaproteobacteria > Rhodobacterales > Rhodobacteraceae > Actibacterium_D. Next base: position 532 of record NZ_JBFHDW010000262.1, read on the forward strand.
TGCATGAATACGACGTTCCAGATTTCGATAAACCGGTCGCCATCCTCGTCGGCGCTGCCCGGAGGGCCGCCCCAGATATGGTCGCCGTGGTCATAGAAAATTTCGGTGCAGGGGCCGCAGGGACCGGTCGGGCCCATCTGCCAGAAATTGTCCGAGGTCGGGATGCGGATGATGCGGTCATCCGACAGGCCCGCGACCTTTTTCCAGATCGAGGCCGCCTCATCATCGGTATGGTAAACCGTGACCAGAAGCCGGTCCTTGTTGATGCCGAAATCCTTGGTCAACAATTCCCAGGCATAGGGGATGGCTTCGGACTTGAAATAGTCGCCAAAGCTGAAATTCCCCAGCATTTCAAAGAACGTATGGTGCCGCGCCGTATAGCCGACATTGTCCAGATCGTTATGCTTGCCGCCGGCGCGCACGCATTTCTGCGACGAGGTGGCGCGGGTGTAATCGCGGGTTTCGACCCCGGTGAAACAGTTCTTGAACTGCACCATGCCCGAGTTGGTAAACATCAGGGTCGGGTCGTTGCGGGGAACCAACGGAGAGCTTTCGACCACCGTGTGGCCGTTCCGTTCAAAGAAGTTCAGAAAAGTCGAACGGATGTCGTTCAAGCTCGGCATATTTCGGGCCTTTCAGGCAAAGCAAAACGGATCAATCCCGTTTATCGCCGCGCCGCCCCCCTGTCCACCGCAAGCTAAAGGCCGCACGCGGCTGCGCACGGCCTTTTTATAGGTTTTCACCATCGCGGCTCAGGCTTCGAGGATATCATCCTCGTCCGAAGCGCCCATGTCGAATTCCAGCCCATGCGCGGCGCGAATTTTATCTTCGATCGCCAAAGCAGTGGCCGGGTTTTCTTTCAGATAGGTTTTGGCATTTTCACGCCCCTGCCCGATCCGCTCGTCGCCATAGCTGAACCATGCGCCCGACTTGTCGACGACCCCGGCCTTGACGCCCAAATCCAGCAATTCGCCGGTTTTCGAGATGCCTTCGCCATACATGATATCGAATTCGACCTGTTTGAACGGCGGCGCCACCTTGTTCTTGACCACTTTGACGCGGGTGGCGTTGCCGACAACCTCGTCCCGGTCCTTGATCGCGCCGATGCGGCGAATATCCAGACGCACTGAGCTATAGAATTTCAGCGCATTGCCGCCGGTCGTGGTTTCGGGGCTGCCGAACATCACGCCGATTTTCATCCGAATCTGGTTGATGAACACCACGGTGCATTTGCTGCGCGAGATCGAACCGGTCAGCTTGCGCATCGCCTGGCTCATCAGCCGGGCGTGAACGCCGACGCTGCTGTCGCCCATATCGCCTTCCAGTTCGGATTTCGGGGTCAGCGCGGCAACCGAGTCGATAACAACCATGCTGACCGCGCCCGAGCGAACCAGCGTATCGACGATTTCCAACGCCTGTTCGCCGGTATCGGGCTGGCTGATCAGCAACTCATCCAGATCGACGCCCAGCTTTCTGGCATAAAGCGGGTCCAGCGCGTGTTCGGCGTCGACAAAGGCGCAAACGCCGCCTTTTTTCTGTTCCTCGGCGATGCAATGCAGGGTCAGCGTGGTCTTGCCCGAGCTTTCCGGCCCGTAAATCTCGATGATCCGGCCCTTGGGCAAGCCACCGATCCCCAGTGCGATGTCCAGACCCAGCGACCCGGTCGAGGTCGACTCGATCTCGGCCACTGGATTATCGCCACCCAGCTTCATGATCGATCCCTTGCCGAACTGTCGCTCGATCTGGGCCAGGGCGCTGTCCAGCGCCTTTTGTTTGTCCGCGTTGCGCTTGTCGCTCATGCTCAAAAGATCCGCTGTGGCCATTTCTGTCGTCCTTATTTCACACCCGGTGACGGGCGGCAATGATGCTCGTGTTCGCCTCTTGTTCTCATGTGTATGAGATCAAAAAGAGAACATTTCAACAGTTTTCTCTAAACAGCATGTTCTTTCCAAAACGGTTAAAGAGTAGTTTACAACGCTGAGGCGAAACGAAATTGCGACGGGAAGCTTGAAATGATGGTGTTTTGGAAGGCGCGTCTGGTGTTTCTTGCGGTCCCGAAAACCGGGACGCAGGCCTATGAGGCGGCGCTGGGTCAGCAGGCGGATATTGTGATGCGGCATCCGACCTCGGTCAAACATATGTCGGCGCAGAAATTTCGCCGTAAATTCGCGCCCTTGCTGGGTCCGGGCACCGGAAAATCGCTGAAAACCCTCGCTGTGATTCGCGAACCTGTGGACTGGTTGGGCAGTTGGTATCGGTATCGTCGGCGGCCCGAATTGAACGGCCATCCGAATTCGACCGCCACGCTTAGCTTTGACGATTTCGTTGACGGCTATCTGGCCGAGGTCCAACCAGCCTGGGCCAATGTCGGCAGCCAGTTCCGTTTTGTCAGCAATGACCGTGGCCATGTCATCACCGACCACCTGTTCCCCTACGAGGATCAGGTTGGATTGCGGGGCTTTCTGGCCCAGAGCCTGGGTTTTGACGTGCCGCCGCCGCCGCAGGTGAATCGTTCGCCCGACAGAACGCCCAGCCGACTGTCACCCGAGCTTGAGGACCGCTTGCGCCGGGACCACGCGGCGGATTTCGATTTGCATCAGGCGGTCACGCTGGGGCGCCCCTATTCCGGGCCGGACACCTGAGCGCGCACCGTCGCCACCAGTTCGTTCAGCGAAAACGGCTTGGGCAGGAACACTGAATTCGGGATCCGCGCCTGAGTTTCGGCAAAATCTTCTTCGGCATAGCCCGACATGAACACGACGCGGGCCTCGGGCCGGTCGCGCAGCGCCTGCCGCACCCAAGTCGGGCCATCCATGCCGGGCATGACGACATCGGTGACAAAGACATTGATATCGACCCGGACATTGCGCAGCAGTTCCAGCGCGTCCTCGGCGCTTTCGGCCTCAAGCACCGTATAGCCGCGCATCCGCAGCGCGCGCGAGGCAAAGGCCCGGACCGGCGCCTCGTCCTCGACCAACAGGATCGCCCCCTCGCCGCCTTGCGCTGTGTCGGGGCTGATCGGCGGCTTGGCGGGCCTCACCGGAACCGGCATGTCCGGCATCGGGATCAGGTCGTCCGGCCGCGGCTTGGCGACGGTCACATGACCCTGCCGCGCCGGAAAATACAGGGTAAAGCAGCTGCCCTTTCCAACCTCGCTATCCACGAAGATGAAGCCGCCCGATTGCTTGACGATGCCGTAA
>NZ_JBFHDW010000263.1:0-3710 GCF_041584535.1 Actibacterium sp.
AGGACACCAATGCGCCTTGTTTCTTATGTGACGAAAGACAACACCCGATCTTACGGTCTGGTCAAAGGCGACACGATCCGTGACGCCGGTGCCGCGCTGGGCGGTAAATACGCCGATTTGCGCGCGGTTCTGGCCGCCGATGCGCTGGCCGACCTGGCCGCTGCCGCTGCCACTGGCGCGACCTATGCGCTGGGCGATGTGACGCTGCTGTCGCCGCTGCCCAACCCTGACAAGATCATCTGCGTCGGCCTGAACTACATGTCGCATATCAACGAGACCGGCCGCGAAAAGCCCAAGCACCCGTCGATCTTTACCCGTTATCCCAGCTCGGTGATCGGCCATGACGTGCCGCTGATCCGACCCAAGGCCAGCCATGATTTCGATTACGAAGGCGAACTGGCGGTCATCATCGGCAAGGCAGGCCGCCATATTTCCGAGGCTGACGCGCTGGACCATGTCGCGGGCTATAGCTGTTTCAACGATGGCTCGATCCGCGATTACCAGATTCACACTACGCAATTCTGGCCGGGCAAAAGCTTTGACGACACCGGCTCGATGGGGCCGTGGATCGTGACGGCGGACGAACTGCCGAACATCACCGAGCAAACCCTGATGACCCGCCTGAACGGGCAAGAGGTGCAAAAGGCCGGGCTGGACGATCTGGCAATCGGTATCCCGCAGATCATCGCCTATGTCTCGACCGTGACCAAGCTGCTGCCGGGCGATGTGATTGCCACCGGCACGCCGGGCGGCGTCGGCAAGTTCCGCACCCCGCGCCTGTATATGAAACCCGGTGACCGGTGCGAGGTCGAGATCACCGGCATCGGCACGCTGGTCAACGGCATCGCGGACGAGGTCTGAGCCATGTCCGGGGAAATGCGCGCCGTAACTCTGACGGGCACCGGCGGGCCCGAGGTAATGCAGGTTTCGACCCTGCCGATCCCAAGGCCCGGCCCCGGTCAGGTGCTGATCGCGGTGCAGGCGGCCGGTGTGAACCGGCCCGACATTTCCCAACGACAGGGCCGCTACCCCGTGCCGGCGGATGCCAGCCCCATTCCGGGGCTGGAGGTCGCGGGCACCATCGCGGCGCTGGGAGACGGCGTAGAAGGGTTCATTCCCGAACAACCCGTCTGCGCCCTTGTTCATGGCGGTGGCTATGCCACCCATGCCTTGGCCGACGCCGGAACGACTCTGCCGCTCCCGGCGCCGCTTTCGATGATCGAGGCCGCCGCTTTGCCCGAGGTTGCGTTGACCGTTGAATTCAACGTGGTTCAGCGCGCCGGTTTGCAGGCCGGGGATTGGGTGCTGATCCATGGCGGCTCCAGCGGCATCGGCAGCCACGCCGTTGAGCGCGCCCGGGCTTTGGGCGCGCGGGTGATCGTCACTGCCGGGTCTGATCAGAAATGCGGCTATTGCACCGGTTTGGGGGCCGAGGCGGCGATCAATTACAAGACCACCGATTTCGTTCAGGCGGTGCGGGATGTGACTGGCGGTCATGGCGCCGATGTGGTGCTGGACATGGTCGGCGGCCCCTATGTCACCCGCAACCTGCAGGCGCTGGCCGATGACGGGCGTTATGCGGTGATTTCCCTGCAAGGCGGGCGCGAAATCACCGCCGATTTCGAACCGCTTTTGCGCCGCCGTCTCAGCATCATCGGCTCGACCCTGCGGCCCTTGCCGCCCGCGCGCAAAGCGGCGCTAGCGCGGGATGTGGTGCGCGATGTCTGGCCGCTGATCGCGGCGGGCAAGATCCGCCCGCAGATCTATCAATCCTTCCCGCTGGACCGAGTAGCCGATGCGCATCGGCTGATGGAAAGCGGCGCGCATCAGGGCAAGATCGTTCTGACCATGGGCTAGGCCATTGCCGCGCCCTTTCGGTCTGTCGTAGTGTCCCCAAGCTGCGGCACCAGATCGTTGCGCACCAAGCCTCGGATCACGTCAAGCCACTGTTCTCGGATTTCGGCATCCAGAACTCGGGTCGCCCTGGATTCTTTCCGCCGCCATCAGAATTGTGGAATGCAAAGCCGCGTTTCCCTGTGGAAAAACCACGGCACCCCCAAAGATTACAAAACCCGCCGCAGTCCGGCCTGCACTTTCTTCAGTGCGGGCAGGTAGGTCCGGATCATTGTTTCGGGGCTGTGCAGCGATGCCGCCATGCCGGTGTTCAGCGCGGCCACCGTGGCCCCGCGCCCATCGAACAGCGGCACTGCCAACCCGCGCAGGCCGGTCTCGATTTCCTGATCGTTCAGGGTATAGCCATCGCGCCGGGTCTGGGCGATCCGCGCCATGATGTCATCCGGGTCGGTCAGGCTGCGCGCGGTGCGGGGCGACAGATCCGAGGCCTCGACAATGGCGCGGGCCTGATCCTCGGGCAGGGCGGCCAACAGCACCCGTCCCATCGAGGTGCAATGCGCTGGCAACCGGCTGCCGGGCATCAGCCCGATCGACATCACCCGCCGTTGCGCCGCGCGCGCCAGATAGACGATATCGGTGCCATCCAGAACCGCGACCGAGCAGGATTGGCCGATTTGCTCGGCCAGTTGATCCAGCCACGGCTGCACGATTTGCGGCAGCGGCAGCGACGCCAGCGCCCCCATACCCAGCTTCAGGGTGCGCGGGGTCAGGGTGAAGAACTTGCCATCATATTCGGCATAGCCGCTGTCATGCAGGGTCAACAGGCATCGTCGCGCTGTCGCGCGGTCCAGCCCGGTGCGGGTGGCGACATCGGCGATCGACAAGCGTGGGCTGTCGGCGCCGAAACACTCGAGCACCCTCAGACCCTTGGCGAAAGATGCGATGATATCCGTTGATTTGTTCACCATGCGCACGGAAATATGCGACGAACGAACAAATATCAACATGCGCACGGTTTCTCTGGCTGCCCTGCCGCAGCTGTATTATGGGGCGCCAAGCGGATCGAGTCAGCGGCAAATCGGATGGACGCCTGAAGTGAACCACGCTCATGACAGTTTCGGCCGGGTGAGGCGGGCCTTTACGCCGGGGGTGGCGGTTGCTCGTTCGACCCACAACCCGCCCCGCCCTGGCGCCGCGCGTCAGGCCCTAACCGGGGCCAATCTGCTATCGAACGGCCCTTTGGCCGACTTGATCGTTCCCAATTTCTGAGAGGTCTCAATGGAAGCCTATATCTGCGATTACATCCGCACTCCGATTGGCCGTTTCGGCGGCGCGCTGTCGAACATTCGTGCCGACGATCTGGGGGCGATCCCGCTGAAGGCGCTGATGGCGCGGCATGACATCGACTGGGAAGCGATCGACGAAGTCTATTTCGGCTGCGCCAACCAAGCGGGCGAAGACAACCGCAACGTGGCGCGGATGTCGCTGTTGCTGGCGGGTCTGCCGACCTCGGTTCCGGGCACGACGCTGAACCGGCTGTGTGGGTCGGGCATGGATGCGATCATCTCGGCCGCCCGTGCGATCAAGGCGGGCGAGATCGAACTGGCCATCGCCGGTGGCGTTGAATCGATGTCGCGCGCGCCCTTCGTGATGCCTAAGGCCGAAAGCGCGTTTTCGCGTTCGAACGCGGTCTATGACACGACCATCGGCTGGCGCTTTGTCAATCCGCTGATGAAAAAGCAATACGGCGTGGATTCGATGCCGGAAACCGCCGAGAACGTCGCCGAGGATTTCAATATCAGCCGCGCCGATCAGGATGCCTTTGCCGTGCGCAGTCAGGACAAGGCAGCGGCGGC
>NZ_JBFHDW010000264.1:0-3699 GCF_041584535.1 Actibacterium sp.
GTGTCGGCATCCGGGCCGTTGGTGATCCAGTATTTCGTCCCGTTCAGGGTGTAATAACCGTTCTTCTTTTCGGCCCGCAGCTTCATCCCCACCACGTCAGACCCGGCGCCCGCCTCGGACATCGCCAGCGCGCCGACATGTTCGCCCGAGATCAGGCCCGGCAGATATTTGCGGCGCTGGTCGTCGGTGCCGTTCAGCTTGATCTGGTTGACGCAGAGATTGGAGTGCGCGCCGTAAGACAGGCTGACGCTGGCGCTGGCGCGGGCGATTTCCTCGACCGCGATCACATGCGCCAGATAGGACATGCCCGAGCCGCCGAATTCTTCGGGCACAGTGATGCCCAGCAGGCCCAGATCGCCCATCTCGCGCCACAGATGGGCCGGGAAAGTGTTGCTTGAATCGACCTCGGCCGCCAAGGGCTTGACCCGGTCCTGCGCCCAGCGATGCACCATTTCACGCAGTGCATTCACGTCCTCACCCAGATCGAACTTCATCACCGCGTTGAACATGGGGCCTCCTCCCGCTTGGGTTATTGAACAACTGTTCAGTTAATACCGCGACAATGTGAGTCGGGTCAACAGGCTTGCGCCCGCCTGCGCGGCGGGTCAGAACTCGGCCAACCAAATGCGAGTCCCAAATGCGCCGCAGAAAATCAGATAAACCGCTTGGTCTTGCCGAACTGATCGCCATCGCGCTGGGTGGCATGGTCGGCGGCGGCATTTTCACCATTCTGGGGGTGTCAGTCGCCACGATCGGGCTTTGGACCCCGCTGGCCATCGCCCTTGGCGGCGGTCTGGCGGCACTGGCAGCTTATTCCTATGTGAAACTGGCGCTGTGGTTCCGCGACGAAGGCGCCACCTATTCGTTTTTCAAACGCAGCTTTCCCCATCACGATTTCGCCGCCGCGCTGATCGGCTGGTGGGTGGTGTTCGGCTATATCTCGACCATCGCGCTTTATGCGTTCACCTTCGGCTCGTATGCGATCAGCGGCTTTGCCTTTGCCGATAACGACTGGGCGCGGCGCGGCGTGGCCTTTGCGATCATCGGCCTGTTTGCCGCCATCAACGCCTGGAGCACCAAGGGCATGGGCCGGGTCGAGGATGCGTTGGTCTATACCAAGATCGTGATCCTGCTGATCGTCGCCGGAGTGTTACTGGGCAATGTTCCTGCGGATTATCCGGACCTGCTTGAAGAGGCCGGATCAGCGCCGCTGTTCGGCTTGCTGATGGTCGCCTCAGTGACCTTCGTCGCCTATGAGGGGTTCCAACTGGTCATCCACGCCATGCACGAGATGTCCGACCCGGAACGCAACATTCCGCGCGCGATCTATTCAGCGGTGGTGCTGGCAACGCTGGTCTATGTGGTGATCGCCGTGGGCGCGGTTCTGACCATCCCGTTTGAGAACATCATCAACAATCAGGAATACGCTCTGGCCGCCGGGGCCGCCGATGTGATCGGCCCGATTGGGGCCAAGCTGGTCGTCGCCGGCGCATTGCTGGCCACCATGAGCGCGATTTCCGGCACGCTGTTCGGCGCCTCGCGGCTGATGGGGGTGATTGCCCGCGACGGCAACCTGCCCGCCATTCTGGCGCATCAACCCGGCACGATCCCCCGGCGCGGGATTGCCGCAATGGCCGGGTTGGCCGGTCTGATGGTGGCAATCGGCGATCTGCGGATGATCCTTGAATTCGGCTCGATCACCTTTCTGCTGGTGTCGATCCTGATGGCGCTGGCCAATCACAAACTGCGGGTGCAGACCAAGGCCAACCCCGCGCTGACGGTGCTGGCACTGGGCGGGCTGTCAACCGCGACGGTGCTGATCCTCGTGTTCGAGGCCCAGACCCAGCCCCAGCAACTGGCCTTTGTTGTGGCGATCTATGCATTGCTGACGCTGGGCGCGTGGGTCTTTGCCCGGCGCTAGGCCGCCTGCCAGACCGCGCTGACCTCGGCCCGGATAATCCGCGCGATCAGGGCGCAATCCTTGGGCGTAAAGGTCAGCGGCAAGCGCATGTCGATCAGCCCGGCCAGCACCGCATCGGTCTGCGGCAGGCTGGGCGGCGCGGCATAGCGCCAGTGATCATAGCGCGAGGTAAAGGCCACCGGCTGATCGGCACCGAACCATTTCAATTCAACCCCACGCGCCGCACACCGGCGGATCAGATCCTGAACCTTGTCCGCCGACCACCCCGACAGCAGCGCCTGAAACGACGAGCCGACAAAACCCTCAGTCGCGGGCCGGTCGATCAGTTGCAAACCCGGCGTATGGGCCAGACCTTCAGCCACTGCGGCATAAAGCTTGTTCCAGCGGGCAATCTGTCGCGGCAGGTCCGCCAGTTGCGGCCGCAGGATCGCCGCGCGCAGATTGTCCATCCGCCCCGAGACATTCGGAACCTCCAACCGCAGATCGGCAAACACCTCGGCCGGAGGCGCGGCCAGATGCCGGTCATACAGCATATACGAGCCCGACAGCAGGATCGCCCGCGCCATAACCCCCGCGTCGTCCGAGACCAGCAGCCCGCCCTCGCCCGAATTCATATGCTTGTAGGTCTGGGTGGAATAACAGCCGACGACACCATGCCGCCCCGAGGGCACCCCGTCCCATGTGGCCCCCATGGTATGGGCGCAATCCTCGACCACCTGCACACCCGCGGCATTGCACAGCGCCATCAGCGCCGCCATGTCGCAGATATGGCCGCGCATATGGCTCAGCAGCAGCACCCGCGCGCCGCTGGCATCAATCTGTTGCGCCAGATGGGTCAGGTCGATCACCAGATCGGATGTGACCTCGACAAAGACCGGGATCGCACCAAGGCTGGCAATCGCGCCGGGCACCGGTGCAAGGGTGAACGCATTGGTCAACACCTTGTCCCCGGCCTGAACCCCGACCGCCCGCAAGGCACAGCCAATCGCATAGCCGCCCGAGGCCACCGCCAGACAATAGCGCGCCCGGGTGAAGGCGGCGAAATCCTGTTCCAGCAGCGCCGCCTCGGACAGCTCGCCCGGCACGGTGTTATAACGATGCAGCCGCCCCGATTGCAGAACCGCCAGCGCTGCCGCGATTCCCGCTTCGGGGATCGGTTCTTGCTGGGTGAAACTGCCGGTGAAAACTTCGGTCATGACGCCACTTTTCAGAATGTGCGCCTGCGGCGCAAGAGAATGTGTGATTGGGGCTCTGCCCCAAACCCCGGGATATTTTCGCAAAGAAGAAGCAAAGTCGCTTTTTCTTGGCACAAATACTCAAACCTGAGCGGCCCGCAGGGGCCGCGAGGACCAGACTTGCGCGAGTTAGCGCGCGCCGCTGGATCAGGGCAACAAGCGCGTGACCAGATCGGGCAGGTCGTCAAAGTGATCCAGCAGCGCCGAGGGCGCCAGATCGGCAACGGCGTGACCCAAGGCACCGAATGTCACCAAAACGCAGGGCACCCCGGCGTTGCGGGCGGTGTCGCGGTCGGTGATAGTGTCGCCGATCAGCAGCGAGCGCTGGATCAGCCCGCCCGCGCCGGTGACCGCCGCGCGGTAAGGCGCCGGATCGGGCTTGCGCGTCGGCAGGCTGTCCGAGCCAATGAGCGAGGCAAAGGCCTCGCGCACCCCCAGCCGGGTCAACAGCTTGTCCGCCAGCCCCGCCGGCTTGTTGGTGCAGATCCCGACCGCGATCTTTTCGGCGCGCAGCCGGTCAACCGCCTGAATGGCCCCCGGATA